>JAISDP010000034.1 GCA_031264715.1 Bacteroidales bacterium | reverse complement strand
GATGAATGGTATGATTTCCTGTTCGTTTGGTCTTCAAGACGGCAACAAATGTATCAAGAATATTCCGAAAAATAAAATCGGTTATTTCTTTTTTTTGGGGCGCCCGACCTGACAGGGTCAACAGGATCAAATGATGCGCACATGGCAGGAGGCTGTCTCAAAAGCCGGGTATGATTAATGAATACCGTTCGTGTTTTGTTTTTACGCATCACGCAGATGCAAGGGCCAACGCTGCTACGCTGACCTTGCTTCCGGGCGCCGACAATACTGCATGTATGCATGCTTCGAGTGTTGCCCCGGTAGTGATCACATCATCGATGAGCAGGATATGTTGCCCTGCAAAAGTACCGGGATTGATAAGTCCGAAGCCGGAATCGACGTTTTCCCAACGGGCGAAACGTTTCTTGCGGGTTTGTGTGGCAGTGAAGAAACGACGCACCAATGCCTGTGTATTCACCGGCTTGTCCAAGGCTTCGGCCAGGCCTTTTGCAATCCATTCGCTCTGGTTATAACCCCGCTTGCGGAATTTCTGCGGATGAAGCGGAACAGGCGCGATGAGGTCGACTTCGCTGAAACTACTGCCGCGCAACGACTTTCCCATTTCGCGACCCAATACTGCTCCCATTTCCTTTTGTCCTTTGTACTTCACCTGGTGTACTAATTTTTGTATCCTGTTTCCTTTACGGAAAAAATAACCGGCAGTAGCGTATTCTATCGGAGCGCGTCCCCAAAAGACTTGCGCTATGGGATTGTCACGATCCTTATGGAAATTGGTAACCGGCAGTTCGTACATACAATGGCTGCAAATATATTCCTCGCCACGAGTCAAACCCGTAGAACAGCAGGCGCATACATTCGGCCAAAATAGTCCGGCAAAACCTTCAAGTATATCGGAAACAGCAGAAGACATTTGTATTTTCACAGAGACATACGTGCAAAATTAAAGTATTTTCTGAAAAGGCGCGAAGAACATAGAACAAATTTCGCGCGGATATTACATATTATTGAAATGCAAAACAGTACCGGACAATTTGATATTTTACCCGGACACGTAATGTTAAAAAATATAAAATATCAGTAATCTAAAAATTTTATATGTAATTTGCGCCGTTTTTAGGTTGAGATATATGGTGGTTATAGTATATATGCGCAGCCATAACAATGTGTTTTGTGAAATGCAAGTCATAAAAATAATCATATAATGAAAAGACGAGATTTTATTACGAAGAGTATCGGTGCAGGTATCGCTGTCGGTACGGGTTTCACGTTCCTGTCGCTTGAAGAAGCTTTCGGAAACAGTATTTCCAACCCGCATGCACCTTACGATCTGGTGGCCGTGATGGGCGGCGAACCCGAACTGATGTTCGAAAAAGGAATTGCCGCGCTGGGCGGAATGAAGAATTTTGTGAAAGCCGGTCAAACCGTGACCGTTAAGCCTAATATCGGGTGGGACCGTACCCCCGAACTGGCAGCCAACACCAACCCGAAACTGATTGCCGAGATTGTTAAGGAATGTTTTGCTGCCGGCGCCAAGGACGTGTTTGTGTTCGACCACACCTGTGATAACTGGCAGAAATCGTATGCTACAAGCGGTATCGAGAAAGCTGCTAAAGACGCGGGCGCTAAGGTAATAAGCGGCAACAGTGAGGGGAACTACAAAGAGAAATCCATTCCGAATGGGAAATCGCTGAAAAATGCCAAGGTACACGAAAAGATACTTGAATGTGACGTATTTATTAATGTACCTGTATTGAAGCATCACGACGGGGCGCAGGTATCGTTTGCCATGAAAAACCTGATGGGTATTGTATGGGATCGCGGCTTTTGGCATAAAAACGATCTTCAGCAATGTATCGCCGACATGGTGTCCTACCGCAAGCCCGACTTGAATATCATTGACGGTTACCGCGTGCTGAAGAAAAACGGGCCTAAAGGCGTGTCGGCCAGCGATGTGTCGATCGAAAAATCACAAATAATTTCTACCGATATTGTAGCCGCCGATGCTGCTGCTGCAAAAATTTTCGGCAAGGATCCGGCCTCTATCGGCCACATCAAAATAGCCAATGACATGGGTTTCGGTGTGATGGATCTGTCGAAATTGAATATCAATAGAATAAAGGTTTAATGTTTCGGGTTTCGGGTTGGGCAAGGCCATGTAATCCGAAACTAAAAACTAAAAAATTATGCAGCGGTATCTAAAACCTTTCCGGCTGGTGGTATCAATGGTTATGCTGGCGGCTGTGGGGTTCCTGTTTTTGGATTTTAGCGGTTCGGCGCCTTCAGCGTGGTTCCGGGGCATTACATGGCTACAGTTTGTGCCGTCGCTCATTAAATTCCTGCAAACGCTTGGGCATGGGCTGGCTGTTACAGCATACGGGTTTGTTGCAGTATTGATACTCACGCTGCTTTTGGGGCGTGTCTATTGCTCGTATATCTGTCCGTTGGGGATTTTCCAGGATATAGTGAACTGGTTTTCAAAGAAAGCGCGCCGTTCCGGGAAAAAGAAATTCCGTTTCCGTTTTGCGCCGCCGAAAACATGGTTGCGCTACTCCATCCTTGTTATTGTTTGCCTGTCGTTGTTTACAGGCAGCATTTTTTTAGTTAACCTGCTGGACCCGTACAGTAATTTCGGACGTTTTGCCTCCGACTTGTTCCGCCCGGTTTATACTATGGGTAACAACCTGTTGGTGCGGGTATTCGAAGCCATGGGGTCATATGCGTTATATCCGGTAACCGTGGCTAAAACCGATCCTTATGCATTAATCGTTCCCGTTGCGATGCTGGCGCTGGTGACCTGGTTTTCGGTGCGGAAGGGCCGTTTGTACTGTAATGCCGTTTGTCCGGTGGGAACGTTATTGGGACTTGTATCGAAAGTATCGTTGTTAAAAGTCAGGTTCGATATAGAAAGATGCAACCAGTGCGGCAAGTGTATGTTCACCTGCAAATCGCAGTGCATCGACATCAAAAACCAGGAAGTTGATTTCAGCCGTTGCGTGGGATGTGGCAATTGCATGCGATTGTGTGACAAAAGCGCGATCCGTTATACGCTGGCTCCTGTGCGCAAGCCGAAGCTGCGGGAGGGTATTGATGCGTCTAAACGGCATTTTGTCGCCGGAAGCGCACTTTTTATTGCTGCCCTTAGTGGACTTTCTGTCAGTTCTATCGCACAGGAACGCCGTCGTCAGCGGAAAAGGAGCGAAAACCAAGTGAAAGGCAGCGGAAAGGGTACAGGCAACCAGGAAGTATTGCCAGTCCATATGGTAACACCTCCGGGATCACGCAATAAGCATCATTTTATGCATTCGTGCACAGCCTGTCATTTGTGCGTCAGCGCATGCCCAACGGGTGTTTTGAAACCGTCGCTTTTCGAATACGGCTTCTTCGGCATGATGCAGCCTTTCATGGATTATCATGCAAGCTTCTGTAACTACGAGTGTGTCCGGTGCACCGAGGTATGCCCCAATGGTGCGATTTTGCCATTGACAGTCGAAGAAAAACTTACTGCCCAGATCGGTACTGTCCGGTTCGAGAAAAACAATTGTATCGTTTTTACTGATGAGACTTCGTGCGGCTCATGTTCCGAACATTGTCCCACCAAGGCCGTCAGGATGGTTCCCTATAAGGGCGAACTGACAATACCGGAAACCACGCCCGAAATTTGCGTGGGATGCGGCGCCTGCGAATATGCCTGCCCCGTAACTCCTTACAAAGCCATCATGGTTGACGGACACTTGGAGCATAAG
>JAISDP010000020.1 GCA_031264715.1 Bacteroidales bacterium | reverse complement strand
AATGTCCTGTAGGTATTGTCAAATATCTTTTGCTTCAGAATCGATTTCGTCTTCAGTAAACCGACAATTTTTTCCGTTTTCTGATCCATCCTATTAAATGTTATTTAAAGTTCGAGTTTTAATGTTTCGAGTTACATGGCTTTGCCAACCCGAAACTCCAAACCCGAAACCGATTAAGCTGTTTCTCCCCTTGATTTCTTTCCAAGGTAGCCGCCATGGTGACGTTTGGCATAATCCATCCTGGTAAATCCGATACGTTTCATCATCTGTACCACCAAGGCGTCGCCCATGGCGCTCATAACGGTGGTGGAAGTGGTCGGTGATAACCCTAACGGACATACTTCGGCGGGGTTGCCGGTATAGAGGCAGACATCGGCCTGCTGCGCCAACTCGCCCTCCGGATTACCTGTAATAACAATGAGGGGAATCTCTGCCCAAAGGCCTTTGGCTAATGCTACCAATTCGATGATCTCGCGGGTTTTGCCCGAGTTGGAAATAAGCAATAATATATCGTTTTTGCAAAGTATCCCAAGATCGCCATGTTGCGCATCGGTCGGATGTAGCCACACTGCCGGTGTGCCGGTGGAACTGAATGTAGTGGCAATGCTGATGGCTATTTGTCCTGCTTTTCCCATCCCGCTGACTACAACTTTGCCCCCGTCCCGATGTACCGACCGGTAAATTGCATCCAACGCCTTGGTATAGGCCTCTGTTACCGGGATATTCATGACGGACTGCGCCTCATGCGAAAATAAGTCCTTGATTTCGTCTAACATACAACAATTGGTATAATGGATTTCACCCGGCTACAAAAGTAAATAAAAAACAGCGATTTTAAGTTCACATTAGCGAAAATGCCCGGCAAATAGTCAAACTTTTCCCCGGCCCTCTTCACAGGAGAGGGATGACGGCGGTATTCTACGGCAAATGGCGCAACACGGTGTACCTCAATAAAATTTCCAGCAACAGCAGCAATGCCGCGGCAACAGCAAATTTCAGGTACTCCTCGGATTTCTTGTGATGCTCCTGAACGCTGATTTTCGACTTCTCCAACCGGTCGATTTCTTCGTATACCTTTTTGAGGTTATCGTTGTCGGTTGCCCGGAAATAAAGGCCGTCGGTCATTTGGGCAATATTTTTGAGCAAATCCTCGTCAATCTGCGTTTCCATGTTGCCGAGCGGGGTCTGTATCGGATAGGGCGCCGTTCCGCGCGAACCCACGCCAATGGTGTATACGCGAATACCGAATGTTTTGGCGATTTCGGCGGCGGTCGTCGGATCTATGGAGCCGCGGTTGTTCACCCCGTCGGTGAGCAGGATCATCACCTTGCTGACGGCGTCGCTGTCCTTGATACGGTTCACGGCATTGGCCAGCCCAAGCCCGATAGCCGTTCCATCTTCGATCATCCCGCTGTGCACGCCGTTGAACAGGTTGACAAGCGCTGTGTGATCGGTCGTTAGCGGACATTGCGTAAAACTTTCGCCACTGAAAATCACCAGCCCGATGCGGTCGTTGGGACGTCCCGAAATAAACTGCGTGGCGACTTTCTTGGCGGCTTCGAGACGATCGGGCTTAAAGTCCTGCGCCAACATACTGCCCGAAATATCTAACGCCATCACAATATCAATCCCTTCGGTGGTGACGCTTTCCCACTGGTTGCTCGACTGCGGCCGCGCCAGCACCACGATGATCAACGCAAAAGCGATCATCCGCAACACAAACAGTCCGTGCCGCAATACAGGGCGCGCCGTCATGATGCCTTTCAGCCCTTCGAGAGAAGATACCTGCAGGTGCGGACTGAGACGGTTCTGCCGCCAGATATACCATCCTACAGATGCAGCCCAAGCGACGAACAGCCAGAAAAACTGGGGATTGGCAAAGGTGTAATTCATATTATTCCTGATTTTTCCTGTTGATACGCATTTTTGGTGATGATACCATCCGTCGACGCTTTGACATCAATGGCGGTTTCCTCAATGTTTTCCTTGTCATCACCGATTTCTATTTTGGTGTTGTTCACAAACAGGTAGCTATCGAGCATCGACGTTTCATTTTCGTCGGGAAGCGGACCGGCTTTGGCAAATTTCACCAAATCGGCCAACAAAAAGAGCTTGCGAAGCCTGTCGACCAGGTTGTTGTCCTCAAACCCTGCATTTCGCAATCCGCCCAAAATTTCGTCGCTGGTCATTTCCATCGCCCGCACGTCGAAACGGCCCTCGATATAGGTACGCACAATGTCCGACAGGCGGGTGTAATAATCTTTCGTGCGGTTGTTTTGCCACAACTTTTCGCCGCGTAGCCTGTCCAACTCTCGTAATGCCGTGATATGCGGCGGTTCGGCGGGCTTGGGCGCACGAAAAATCGGCTTGTTGTTGCGCCTGCGGATAAAGGCGTAGATGCCAAACCCAATGAGGGCAGAAGCAAGTAACAGCAATCCGAAGCCCAACAGCCACGGCCAAATATCGGCCCAGCCGACAGGCACCTTATAGACAGGCTTAATATCGGCGAAGTTTTGTGTCGTGTCTAACGGCACGGTAAGCACATCCAGGTATATTGGCCGCGTAGCGACGGTATCCGCGTGTCCGTCGGCCACAAACGGGAAGCGTATCGGCGGCAGCACATGGCGTCCGCTGTCGAAGCTCGTTACCAGGATGTCCTGCTTCAGGCGCATCATGCCGTTTGCTGCCGGAGTCGAGTCGACAGGACAGGTTTCTACGATTTCGATATGGCGGGTCAACGTATCCGCCCACGCAGGGAACTGCACACGTACATCCTTCTGCCGCTCCAGCTCGATATGCAGCTTGATCTGGTCGCCGATCATGATCGCCGTGCTGTCGAACCGTGCATTGACCTGTACGGACTGCGCCCCGGCGCCTGCAAACGGACTGACGACGAAAAGTAATGTGATGAAATATCTGATCATTGTTGATTTTTGGCTGACATTCATTCTTAATTAATAAAGTTGTTCTTCACTTCACGGATTACATTTTTACCCTGTTCATTCCCAGCGCGGCAATCATCCAGCGCGGCAAGGGCTTGTGCGGATCTCGCTTTTCGAGGTTGAGGTACCAGCGCCATTTCTTCGCCAAAGGTATTTTCTTGGTTTCCACAAACTCTATCAGCGTGCCGTCGGGATCTTCAAGATAACTCCAATGTCCGGCTGCTTCGCCCATCTTGAAGGCATGGTCGCTTTCGACCGTAAACGGGAAGCCTGCTGCGGCACACTCCGCTTTCAGGGTCTCCATGCCGTGAATATCAAAACACAGGTGGATAAAACCAATATCGCCCCAATAGCGGCCTTCGAAAATCTTACAGGGCGTTTCCGACAGGGCTTGTACCAGCTCTATCCGGCTACGGCCAAGCAATGCGGCCATACTTCCGCGCCGTTCCTTCGAATGGGTCAGCAACACACGACGAAATTTCCCCTCGCCGCCTTTCAGGGGTGCAAAGTCTGCGAAAACGCCGGTTTCGTCATATACCGCCATGTCGTAACCCAACACATCGCTGTAGAGCTTACGGGATTGTTCCACATCGCTCACCCCAATGATACATCCGCAAACGCCGCCCGTGGCATGGCGCTTGTTTGGCTTGAACCATTCGTACGACTCAATCACCTGCAGCTTATTGCCATGGAGGTCGTCCATGTAAAAGAACGACTGTTTGTCCGGGTTTTGCAGGATGTCGCTCACGATGCCGCCTTTGCGCTTGATGTCCTTATGCGCTTCATGGATATTTTTTGCTTTGATTTTGGCGGCGTATATGCCCAAATCACCGATGGAGATTTCTTCTTTCGGGGCTTGCGGCGTCCTGTCCATGAACTGCCATATCTCGCAGCAACTGCCGCCCTGGAGGTTGGCCGCCAGGATGGCGTGTTTCCGGTGCGGACTGCCGCCCATGTACGGCGCCATATAGGTAGCTTCGTTGCTGTCGTCGAATACTTTGACATCCGCGCCCAGCATCCGCCCGTACCATTGAAACCCGGCCACGGCATCGCTCACGCCGACTCCTAATTGCTGTATCCCGTAAATAATTTTTTCCATTTTCCTTTAGATGCTTTTAATTCAGACAATCAGTTTTGCGGTGAAAATTTTCCACCGCAAAACGTCAAGTTCTTCATTTGTATTTTTCCAATAAATGATTGCCGTATTCTGTTTTGTAATCAAACTCCGGCGACAATTCAATTACTCCGCTCAAACTTTTCACAAGCGGGGTGATTTCGGTATCTTTCATTTGGGATTCTTCTGAAGTAACAAACTTTAAATAGGATTCAATCATTTTCGACAAACTCACATTTTTTCCGCGGGCATACGTTTTTGCCGCATGTATCAGATTATCATCCAACTGTATTGTCAATTTAACATTCATCAATTTATGTTTTTACGTATAAATATTGCAAAAATCGCACATCATTTTCGAATTTTCGGTTATTTATTTTGTTTCTTTTTGACGGTATGCTTGAACTTGAGTACCGCAAAATTCAATTCGATACTTGTTTCGGTGTCGGAAATTTTCATGTCGTCTCCCAGCAGGTCGGCAATGATGTCACCGCTTTTCTGCATCAGTGATTTTTGCTTGAATTTCTCCGGCGATTCGGACAGTTCAGCTACCGTACGTGACAATTCACGTATTTTGGCATACGTTTCCACGATGGCGATGGTGGTTTGCGTGGCTTTCGCGCTTTTGAGGATGGTAGCCAGCATGTATAACCCCTTTTCTGTGAAAGCCTTGGAGGTTACTGAAGCGTGCTTTAGCATATTGAACCGGTCGAAATTTTCGACCAGTTTAGTATGTTCTTTTTCAGATAGATGTACAATATATCCATCAGGAAATTTCTCGGGATTATTTTTAACGGCTTCATTTATCCGTTTGGTTTCTACCCCGTACAATTCGGCCACGTCACTGTCAAGTATCACCTGTTGACCGCGTATGGTGATAATTTTGCTTTCAACCGCGTTAAATTTTACAATGTCGTCCATGCTACTCTTGGTTTTTATTTTGACCCATCAGTATCTTTATTTCTAAATCGGTGTTTTTTTGGGTATCCATCATCTTACATTCATCAAAAATGACTACCCTCTCTGTTTGAACAGCTTCATCAACGGTTTGACATAATCCTCGTCGGTGCGGATGAAGGTATTGTCGATACCGCTGCGGCGGAAAGTCTCGTCGAGCTTGCGCTGGATACCATTCCAATGCTGCTCGTATTGATGCCTGACCCTTGCGCTGGATGTATCCGCCCAAAGCGTTTGTCCGGTCTCGGCATCGCGGAACTGTACCAGTCCGATGGAAGGCATCTGCGCTTCATGAGCGTCATAGACGCGGAGAGCTACCACATCGTGCTTGCGCGAAGCAATTTTCAGCGCATCTTCGAACGGGGGACTGATAAAGTCGGAGATCACGAAAGCCGTGCTCCGTTTTTTGATGGCATTGGTGAGGTATTGCAAGGCTACGGACACATCGGTTCGTGTGTTTTCGGGTTCGAATTCAATCAGTTCGCGGATCACACGCAGGATATGTTGCCGTCCTTTTTTGGGCGGGATGAATTTTTCCACCTTATCCGAAAACAGGATGACGCCTACCTTGTCGTTGTTTTGTGTGGCCGAAAAAGCCAACACTGCCGACATTTCAGCCATCAGCGCTTTCTTAAAGCGCATGGCCGTGCCGAATTCGCGCGAACCGCTCACGTCCGCCAGCAACATCACGGTCAGTTCGCGTTCTTCTTCGAACACCTTCACGTACGGGTGGTCAAAACGCGCCGTAACGTTCCAGTCGATATTGCGGATATCGTCGCCATACTGGTATTCGCGCACCTCGCTGAATGCCATGCCGCGCCCCTTGAACGCGCTGTGGTATTCGCCCGCAAAAATTTGCCGCGACAACCCGCGCGTCTTGATCTCAATCTTCCGTACTCGCTTCAGTAAATCGGTTGAATCCATACCATTGAATAATGTTCAATAATCAATCTCTATGGTACCTCTACAGCGTTCATGATTTCGGTGATGATGTCCACCGAGGTCATGTTTTCGGCTTCGGCTTCGTACGACAGGCCTATGCGGTGACGCAACACGTCGTAGCATATTGCACGCACATCCTCGGGGATGACATAGCCGCGGCGTTTGATGAAAGCATACGTTTTGGCCGCTTTCGCCAGGTTGATGCTTGCACGCGGCGACGCCCCGTAGGTAATCATCGGCTGGAGCTTATCGAGCCTGTATTCGCCGGGATAACGGGTTGCAAACACCAGGTCGAGAATATACCGCTCGATTTTTTCGTCCATGTACACATCCTTGACGGTTTCGCGAGCCTTCATGATATCGGCAGGTTTCAGGATGGTGTTGGCTGTAGGGAACACCTGGCCGAGGTTTTCGCGGATAATCTGCTGCTCTTCGGCTTTTGACGGGTAGTCGATCACCACCTTGAGCATGAAACGGTCGACCTGCGCTTCGGGAAGCGGGTAGGTTCCTTCCTGCTCGATGGGGTTCTGGGTAGCCAGCACAAGGAAAGGCCGGTCTAACGGATAGGTCTGTCCGCCGATAGTTACCTGCTTTTCCTGCATGGCTTCGAGCAAGGCGCTCTGTACTTTGGCGGGCGAACGGTTGATTTCGTCGGCGAGGATGAAATTGGCGAAAATAGGGCCTTTCTTTACCAGGAACTGCTCCTCTTTCTGGCTGTAAATCATCGTACCGAGAAGATCGGCGGGCAACAGGTCGGGTGTGAACTGTATGCGGCTGAACTTGGCGTCGACGGTGGTAGCCAGGGTGTTGATGGCCAGCGTTTTTGCCAGGCCGGGAAGCCCTTCTAACAGGATGTGCCCGTCGGACAATAATCCCAACAACAAACATTCCACCAAATGCTTCTGCCCAACAATGACTTTGTTCATCTCGATGCCGATCAGGTCGACAAACGCACTTTCCTGCTGGATACGATCGTTTAATTCTTTGATATTTACTGATTCATTCATATTATAAGCGCCATAAAATTTACATTTTTATAAAAAAAAAGCAAGTGCAAAAATAAGATGTTCGGTCTATTAAAAAAAGTTAATAAATCTATAAATTTTTTAAAACCGGTCTTTTT
>JAISDP010000126.1 GCA_031264715.1 Bacteroidales bacterium | reverse complement strand
TCATCCGGTAGATGTCTTCGGTTTTGTCCACATACAGGCAGTCCCTGCTGCGTAACTTTTCAAACGACTGCGTATCTATCCCCAACTGTTTCATGACGTATACTTATTTAACTATTCCTGAACATCCTCTTGTGCCCATATCCTTATTGATATTCGGATGTAAAGATACAACTTTTTGGGTTATTTCTTTTTTGAGGCGCCATGAAAAATCAATTTCCCTTTTTCCCCTCAATCTCCAAGCGCAGTTAGACGGTGTCTCCAGGTAATCCCGTCAGGTCGGTGCGACACATCTTCCCGTTGTGCGGCAATTCAATCCGGTGTACCGTTCTTCAAATACCGGTTTTTTCAATCCGGGCAGACTGTTGGCCACATCGGTTACGCCTCCCGCGTGAATCCCGTTCACCGAATACTTGGGACATGATTGCAAAAGTCATTTTTATGCGTAATTTTGTGCGCTTCAATATGAATTAATTAACGGATATGTTTACTGCGAAAGATTTAAAGCAATTGCGTGCCAAGGGTATCGGCATGGAAGTTGTGGAACGGCAACTGGAATATTTCAGGAGCGGCTTCCCGTTCCTGCGGCTCGACCGTGCAGCAACGGTCGGTGACGGCATACGGCAGCTGACCGCCGAAGAAACCGGAAACCTGGAACGTACATACGAAAGGAAACTCGGCAACCGCAAGGTTTATAAGTTCGTCCCCGCATCGGGAGCCGCCACCCGCATGTTCAAGGATTTGTACGAATACCTGCAAGCCGGCGGCGACAGGGAAAACGCCGCTATGCAGGAAGTATTCGAGCAGTTGAAAAAATTTGCCTTCTACCCCAAACTGAAGCGCCTGATGGACCGGAAACACATCAACCCGTCCGACAAGAAACAGATTGCAGCGGCTATTTTGCTTCAGGACGGCCTGAATTACGGCAGCCTGCCCAAGGGGATGCTGCTGTTCCACAAGTATGCAGGCGGCGCGCGTACCGCCCTGGAGGAACATCTGGCGGAAGGCGCCCGTTACGCCGCAAACGCCGATGGTTCGGTTAACCTGCATTTTACGGTGTCGCCCGAACATCTGCAAGGTTTTGAAACGCTGGTGGAACGTAAGGTGAAAAAATACAGCGAACTGTTCGGCGTACATTATCATATTGGCTTTTCGCAACAAAAGCCGTCGACGGATATTCTGGCCGTCGACCGCGACAACCGTCCGGTACGCAATGCCGACGGAAGCATCCTGTTCCGTCCCGGCGGACATGGCGCGCTGCTCGAAAACCTGAACGATCTTGATGCCGACCTCATCTTCGTCAAGAATATCGACAATGTGGCGCCCGACAGCTTGAAACCCGCTACCGTCCGGTATAAGAAAGCGCTGGCCGGACTGCTGATCGAATTGCAGGAACAGGCTGCCGGGCATTACCGCTTGCTCCTCGGCGCTTATGACGAGGAACTGGTGAAAAAAGTCCTGCGCTTCCTGGTTCGGAAGCTTTCGTTCCAGCCACCGGCTGTGATTTTCACATGGCCGGCGGAAGGCGTAAGGACCTATTTGCTGGATGTTCTCCACCGCCCCATCCGCGTGTGCGGCATGGTGAAGAACGAAGGCGAACCGGGCGGAGGGCCGTTCTGGGTGCGCAACAGCGACGGTTCGGCCTCGCTGCAGATTGCCGAGTCGTCGCAGATTGACATGAACGATCCGCAACAGAAAGCAATGGCGGCAGCCGCTACGCATTTCAACCCGGTTGACCTGGTCTGCGCCGTGAAAGACGCTGACGGAAACCCGTTCGACCTGCTGCTGTACCGCGATCCCAATACAGGCTTTATTTCAAAGAAATCAAAAGACGGCGTGGAACTGAAAGCCCAGGAACTGCCGGGATTGTGGAATGGCGCCATGGCCCGCTGGAACACGGTGTTTGTGGAAGTACCCATCGAAACCTTCAACCCGGTGAAAACCATCAACGATTTGCTGAGACCGCAACACCAATAAAAATTCTGCGGGTTGCCCGCCAGGGAAACCATGCCGGCTTGACCCCCGACAGGTCTTCTACAAAATCAGCCCGCGCACAGTATCGTTTTGATTCCGGTTTGTTTCGCAGGGCGTTGCCGGCAACGCCCTGCGAAACAAAACAGCCGCCGCTAAACATTGTCAAACTTCCGACAAGTAGCGCCGTTGAGCCGCCGTTGAGCCGAATTTGCAATTCGGCTCGGAACATCAGCCAATTTGTAATTGGCTTTGCCGGAATTGCGTCGCCAAGTTGCCTTTTGAAGAGAGAATAAACAAAATAAATACCGAAAACAACGTATTTCGATTCAAGAATCGATTACCGGATTGCAAATCCGGATGATGTTTCGAGCGGCAATACAATTACTTGCGGTGAGATCGCTTCGCTAAGTTGCCGCTCAACCGCGAATTGCACTCCATATAAAATTTTACCGGACAGCAGTGTTAAATTTTATAAATTTTAGTCGGACAACAGCGATTTTATTTATCTTCGCCTTCGGAAATAATTTGAACATGACACGCAACAGCATGATCGGACAGGCGGAAAGTCTTCCCGCAATTGCCGGAACTGCAAATCCTGCTGGAAATATGCTTCCGGCAATGGACAAAACTGCAAATCCTTTTGTGGAACCAGGAATCGTATGTCTAAAAAGAAAATAAATCGGGCACAGCAACAAAAACTGCTGTCTGCGCAACACAAGAAAGCGTTCATGCAAAAGTTGCGCAAGTACTGTGCGATGATGGGCGACGATTCCCTGTTTAATCTGCTCCCGGAAGACATCCGGAACGTCATTTACGGCAACCGGGGTACTTCATTCAAAATCCGCGTGGCGGAAGGCGCGAAAATCACGAAGCGTTTCGTAAAAATACTTTATGCCCATATTAACGAACAACTGAAAAGCACGACCATGGTGTTTTTGCCCGACAGTAATCAGGAGGTGAGCCTCTTCGATTATTTCCTCGTCGTGTGGCCGCTGGAGGCCATGCTTCTGTCGGAGTCGGAAAGGGCGTATTTCAGTGGCTGTGAAAGGTTCGATGAATTGCGTGACGCTGCAATCGACAATTATGAAGAATACCTCCAGGGCGCCGTAAATATTATCCACCGCGCCTGTTACGCTTTTTGCGACTTGAGCAAACACTATCTCTACACGTTTACCTACAACGTGAAGGAAAATTTATCTGATCGGAACAGCGACTGCCGGAAGCATCAGATGGTAACCATCGGCGTCCTGCCGCTGGACGTGCGGCACGTAAAAATAAACGGGGAACGGCGGACGGTATGCCAGGTAGGAGAAATTAAGCACAAAGACAACACGTCCAGCCTCCTGCCGGCGGAGGCGCCGTTACAGCGGCTGGGCATCCCCGGGGCAGCGCCCGACGAGAAAGTCCCCGTGTATATCCAGCAACACGCCGTTGACCGAATCATGACACGCGCTTACTGCCCTTTCCCCGGCACCGTGGAATCGCTCGTGTACAAAGCATTTTCCCATCATCGCAAAATTATCCCCGCCGGAAAGGATCGATACCTGATAGAATGTTTCTACAGCGATGTGAAAATAGGCTACTTTTTAGCTGTTTATACAGACGGTATACTGGTCATCCGCACTTTCCTGCTCATCACGCACAGCAATACGCCCGAAGGCAGAAAGCTCGAACGACTGACCGGCCTGCAAAAAAGCGATAAGACCTATCTCGCCATCGATGATTTGCGCTCGCTGGCCAATTCGGATATTATTGACGACCCTGCCGTTGAGAAGATATTTATTGAAGCAGGCTGTGAATCCATCATTGAATTGTGCCGCAGGGTAAGGCTGGGATACGAATACGGCTGGCTGTGGGACAAGACAACGCAAAGCAGGGAACTCTCCAAACTGATACTTGAATATATCCGACTGGGCGCTGACGATGAGGAATACTTTGTGAACGACGACGATTGAGGATTTGATTTCGCCCTAACAGGCGCCACCGTAAAATATAGAGCAATGAAAGGAATAAATACAATTTCGGCGATTATCCTGCTGGTAATGTCAGGATGCGGAGGCAACCGGTCGGACAACCCGGCTGATGCTCTCATCATGGTTGACGTTACGGCAAGTTATCCAAAAAAAGAA
>JAISDP010000097.1 GCA_031264715.1 Bacteroidales bacterium | reverse complement strand
TATGGTTGTTCCGGCATGGGACTTACCGTAGTGAAGCTGTGAAAATTCATGATATGAAACCCCATACGGGGTTTTGGTTCGGGTGTCGGTACACGTTTTTCTATTGATATGGTTCCCCTGACGGGGAAATATATAGCCCTTATTCTTATTGACCCTGACAGGACTTACAGGACTTGATAGATATTGTGCTTCTCTGATCCCGTAGGGCATTGCCGGCGTTGCCCTACGCTATTGATTACGCCCTGACGGGAAATGCGCCCGATTCTTCTATCAACCGTCTTGTGACGCCGGACGGCGTCAAATTTGGATAACCCCGTGCAAGCCGCAGGCGTAGCTCGGGGTAGAGACGGCGACCTTCCCGTCCGAACTGCGAAGCAGTTCAACCCACTACGGGGTTGCGGGATAGCGATGTCCTCCGTAGTACCCCGAGTTGCGCTACGCTTACACGGGGTTATCAACATTGGATGCCTTCCGGCATCCGATCGCATGCACGAAACATTCCGTGCACGCTTTGCCCGTCAGGGCATTCATATCAATAGAATCAATGCGGAAAACATCAACAAATCTCCGTAGGAGATTCATGATATGAAACCATGCGGGGTTTTTGTCCGTGGGTCGGCTGTATATTTCTATTATTTCTATTGATATGGCTTCCCTGAAAGGCCTGAAAGGCCTGAAAGGGCTACGGGATTTGTCGTCATCATGAACACAGGGCGTTGCCGGCAACGTCCTGTATCCCGGTTGAAAATATTCTTGATACTTTGCCCCTTTACCCTTAACTTTGAGTCTTGATTTTTCGAAACTTTGAATACTTAAAAATGACTTTCCTGATCATCGCCGTCCTTATTATCCTGCTTGATGTCATCGCCGTATGGGGGCTCAAAAGAACATTTCCGTCATTCGGCAACCTTCATCAAAAGGGCATCCGTAAAGCATTTATTATCCAGGCAGCGGTATCGCTGGTTATTGTGCTCGGCGGATACTTCCTTCAGCGCCAGGTACACGACTACCGGTTGTTCGCCTGCTACTATTACCTGTTTGGGCTGATGGCGGCGCTGTATATCCCCAAGTCGGTATATGCCCTGTTCCTGCTGGTCGACCGGATTCTTTCGTCGATGAGCAGGCGGCGCAGGCAACGGTTGGATATATTTCCGCGGGAGTCGCGCCGCATGGTAGCTAAATGTGGATTTTGGGCGGGCGCTGTCTTTGTGTTCCTTATTTTATGGGGTATTCTGTTCGGACGGTTTGGCTTTGACGTTGACCGGGTGGAGATAACCGTCGACGATCTTCCCCCGGCTTTCAACGGTTATAAAATAGTACAGATATCCGACATTCATGCAGGCAGTTTTGCAGGATTTACCAACCGTTTCCGGAAGGCAGTGGATCTGGTCAACCGGCAGGAACCCGACCTCATTGTGTTTACCGGCGACATGGTGAACAACTTTGCCGGGGAAGCCGCTCCCCTGATCCCTATTTTTTCGCAGCTGGAAGCCCGTGACGGGAAATATGCCGTTTTGGGGAATCACGACTACGGCGGGTATTCCAACTGGGATTCCCCGGCCGATTCGGCAATGAACCATGCCGACCTCGAATGTGCCATTGAGCGGATGGGGTTCGTGTTGCTGAACAACCGCTCGGTAGTGATCAGCCGCTACAACCACGATCGTATGGCCCTCATCGGTATCGAGAATTGGGGGATGGCGGAAAGGCATCCCAGGCGGGGCGACCTCGGGAAAGCGATGAAATCCGTACAGGATGTTCCGTTCAAGGCGCTGTTGTCGCACGACCCGTCGTTCTGGCCCGAGTATGTGAAAGGCAAAACGGATATTGTGCTGACCCTTTCGGGACATACGCACGGGATGCAGATGGGGGTGAAATGGGGCAAAAAACGCTACAGTCCTGCGTCATGGATGCATCACCGATACTGGGCGGGACTCTACCGGGCAGGCAAACAATATCTGTATGTCAACCGGGGATTGGGTGTCATCGGTTATCCCGGACGCATCGGCATGTCGCCCGAAATTACGGTGATCACCCTGTGGAAAGAAAAATCGCTTGAGCAACCATGACGCCGGCAAAAAGAACGGATAATATGACGGCTCCCCAACGTACCGATTTTACGGTAGCCAGGTAGTTGGATATGATGAACGACATGGGAAAGGCCAGCAGATACCATGCAAGGGGGATCACGCCGGGTACAACGACTGCCAGGCCGATGGTGATGACGGCGAACAGGATCAGGAGATAATATCCGTTGCGGATGATGATCTTTTTCGACCCGAGATACCGCAACATGTGGCCAAAAGTAATAATGACCACCACAATACCCGACGCAAAAAAGACGATGGTGGGGATTGACAGCGGAGGAGCGACCTGTTGTATGGAAAATATTTCTTCGAAAAAAGCGCCCATCCGGGTATAGTCATCATCCACCAGGAAAAACCAGCTGAACGCAAAAAATAACGGGAGGGAAAACCCCAGGATGGAGAAAATCCATTCGCGCCAATAGCCGGGACGCCATAATGCAATAACAATCCACACAGCCAGCATATACACATACATGTACTTGTAGAAAAACGTAGCGGCAGAAATAAATACCGGCGCGGTAAAGTAACTGTACGACACCCGTTCGCTCTCGAACGACCTGACTAAAATAATGAAGCCTGCAATAAGCAGGATGGTAGCGATGACAGCCGGGTTGAACAAGTGTATCTCGGGAACCCCGCCGATAAGCAGGACATAACAGAGCGCGGGCAGGTACGAAATCTTATCGATCAAATGCAGCCGGTTGTTCGTAGATATCAACAGTATCGCTGTCAGCAGGAAAAAAATCAATCCCGACCACATCGGCAACCAGGATATATTGGCCAGCCACTCGCCCAGGGCATGATACATGAAGGCGCCATGCTCAACAGGCGTCGTAATCGCGACATCACCCGGCACATGCGCCCACGTTGCCATTCCGATCAGGAAGATGGCGGCGATAACGATGCTGTTGGATGAACGGAAAAACCGAAGCAAAAGGATTAAAAATTAAAAATTAAGAATGAAAAATTAAGAATGAAGAGTGAATTCTTAATCCTTCACTTTTCACTCTAATCCTATAGAATCGAGCATTTCCTGCTGGAACATCATATCCCATTGTTCGCTCGGGAACAGGGTGTCCCAATGTTTTTTATACGATTCGAACAGGTTACGGTCAAACTGCCGTACAATATCGCACACATGGAACATCACATACTTGCGGTTCTGCAACTCGCTCCTGATCCCGTTGCTGAATTGCTTCGGAAAACTCTGGTAATAATCCATTTCCTCGCCGGCTACCTTGAACAGCGCTTCGGCTAAGGCGCTTCCTTTTTCTTTTGCTCCCGCCCTGTAGTACTGTTCCAAAAGCGACAGGTCGACATAGCTAAGCGGAAGTTGATATGTGGGGATTGCCTCGTAAGCGCGGTTGAGCGCCATCACGGCCGAGTCCTTCCTGCCTTCGGCAGTCAGCGCACCGGCCAACCGTGCGAAATTGCCGCGGAAATGCGATAATAACCGCAGGTTGGTCTCATCCAGGTATACCTTCGGATCATTGATATTACCCCAGCGGAACTGGTTCATCATCTTGTCGTACAGTTTTTCGGCATCGATACCGCCTGTTTGCGAAGCTTTCAACGGAACGAAACGGTAAGCCAGACCGTCCATCTGGAAATATTCCGTCAGGTTCAGGTAATTTTCGGGCGAAACCGTCACCGCGAAATATACCGGGCGTTCCCAGTTGTTGGTGGCCAGCATGTCGAGTACCATCATCGAGTTCTTGTAAATCAATTCGCTCTGCCTGTTCTTTTCACCTGTCAAGGTCCAGCGGATTTCGGGAACCACCAATGCCGAGTCCTTCAACGCGACAGTGCCGTTAGCCAGCACTTTTTGCTTATCTACCGTAATCTTCAGGTTTTTGGCAGGGATAAAGTTGCTCAACTGGTCGGCATATTGGGATGCACGGAAATCGCTCCCCAACTTGCCCGACCAGACGAATCCATCCGCCGCCATCAGCCCCTTCGCTCTCACTTCATCGCTGCGCACAAAATCCATCACTTCCTTCAACTCCGTATATTTACCCTTCACTCGATCCAGCTCGTTGATGTACAGGGCATCCCTTGTTCCCGACATGTACTGGTCGGGTCTTAGCGAGAAGGGCAAGGGTTTCGACTCGTATGCCGCACGGCTCATTTGTTCGATATACCAGTCGGCTGCCAGGTAGCTCAGGTTCACCACGCGGACGTCGGTGGCTACGCCTTCCACTTCCTGGGCATACCAGAGCGGGAAAGAGTCGTTGTCGCC
>JAISDP010000080.1 GCA_031264715.1 Bacteroidales bacterium | reverse complement strand
CAAAACCCCGGCTGGTAAATCATGTATGAATTCGGCAATGACGAATAAACAGGATATAACAGTTTTGATGAGGTCGCCACGGTCTTATCGCGTCTCTACGGAAGGGCTGAAAGCCCGCAATCAATCAGCACAGGGCGTCGCCGGCGTCGCCCTGTGGCACGCGATTGACGACCAGCCCTCGAAGCCCCAACGGGGCGTAATCCGTCTTATTTCATTTGATTTCGCCCCTTCAGGGCTTAATGATACTGTACATCCCCGATTCGTAGGGCGTTGCCGGCGTTGCCCTACGCTATTGATTACGCTCTTTCAGAGCTTATTACATCTTCCGACCACGACTGGGCGCAGCCCGGGGTAGAGGCCGATGCCCCCTCTCTCGTCCGAACTGCGTAGCAGTTCAACCCGCTACGGGGTTGCGGGATAGAGATGTACGCTGTACACATCTTGTTTATTTCGCATCCCTAAATTCGTCAGCCATTGGCTGACGAATTTCTGCGAGCTACTTTCCGCAGGTCACGACCTGCGGTTATGAAAATCCGGCTTTTCAAGCCGCCGGACGAAATGGATAACCCGATTACCTCATTTTACGTTTATATTATTTTTCTTTATAAAAATAATTCGTTGTAATTTTGCAGCAATAGACTTTAAGTCAATTTGTTTTTTATGTACTATACATATATATCTATATGACAAAACTATCTTCCATATTTGCAGCGGTAGCAACTGCTGTAACACTGCTTCTGTCTGTCCCGGCACAACTGTCGGCCGACAGCATCCGCTTTGTAAACCGTTTATCTACCTTGCAGGGTTTGATTTCAAACGACGTCAGGCAGGTTTTCCAGGACAGCGAAGGGTATATCTGGATTGCTACCCGCGAGGGGCTGTGCCGCTATGACGGCTACCGTATAAAATCGTACAAATCGGGTTTATACAATCCGGATTTACTTTCAAATAACCGGCTTAATGCCATTGCCGAAGACTGCGACAAACAAATCTGGATCGGGACGGATAACGGGCTGAATATCCTGGACAAGAAAACCGAAACCATCCGGAAAATTGCGCCCGGACGCATGAAAAGCAACGACATCCAGGCGCTTTGCATCACTCGCGGCAATAACGTCTGGATTGGTACCGCAGAGGGCTTATACCGATACATCGCCGCACAGGATTCTTTTGCGCTGTACGATGAAACCGCTACCGGCGGGCAGTTCAAAGGCTATAACATCAAGACCGTCTACGAAGATTATTTCGGCAACGTCTGGATCGGCACATGGAGCGAAGGACTCGCACGGATGGACGGAGAAACCGGCGTTTTTTATTCGTATCCGCAGATTAACGCTCAAAACTCGGCGCACGTCATCTTTGAAGACAACAGGCACAATATATGGCTTATAGCATGGGGAGACGGACTTGTGCGGCTCGAAAACCCCTACGATACGTCTGCCGTACGCTACATTGCCTATAAACACGACGGGCGTCCCGGAAGCCTGCTCGACAATACGGTGTACGCACTGGCGCAGGACCGTAATACAGGGCGGATATGGGCAGGATCGCGTTCGGGCTTGAGTATTTTGAACGACGGCAGCGACCCGTATTCCTTTACAAACTACCTGCCCGGAAAGTCGGACTTGCCCTACAACGAAGTCAATTCTATTATTTGCGACAATACGGGTCTGATGTGGCTTGGATTTCTGGGCGGCGGCGTCAGTACGGTCAATACGGTCGAACCGGTTTTTACATCCAATCTGCTTGATGAAGTCAAAAAGCTAAAACACACCAACAACGTCCGCAGCATTCTGGTCGACGATAAGGGCCTGGTATGGATGGGCGTCGGCAACAGCGGACTGGTAACATACAATTCCGCTGCAAACCGCTACACGTTCATGGAAAATCTTCCCTGTTTCAGGGACAATCCTGTTTCGTCGATTCATCACATCAAGCAAATCGGCAGCGATTACTGGTTTACAAATTACGGGCAGGGCGTTGTTGTCTACCGCCCCGAATCGCCATCCGGCAAGTTGAGATTTTTCACCGAAGACACGCAGCCTGCGTTGAGCAATTCCCGCGCTTTGCATCTTCACGAAGATCACAACCGCCGGGTCTGGATCGGAACTCTCGACGGACTGTCGATATATAACCCCGAAACAAACGAAATGGAGATCGAAACATCGCTTGGGATGAAAGACGAAGGCAAACAGTATGCGGTCAGTCAAATTATCCAAAGCGACCGGGAAACAATATGGATAGCGACAGGCGAAAACGGCGTTTTCCGGTTGAAAATCGACTCCGTTACCTCAAAAATTATCGGCTCGCAGCGTTATTCAACCCATGACGGCAGTTTGAACAACAATCATATACAATGTGTTTTCTGCGACAGTAAGGGGCGGATATGGGTTGGCGCCAATGGCGGCGGATTAAGCCTTTTAGATACGCAGAACGACGTTTTTGTGTGCGTACAGGAGGAATACAACCTTCCGGGCGACTTCGTATCGAACATAGCTGAAGATTGTCAAGGCAACCTGTGGCTGGGAACGATCGGCGGACTGGTGCGACTGAAAGACGGAAAAACCTGCCTGTTTACTGCCACAGACGGTTTGCCCGACATTCATTTCAACCCCAATGCCCTCTTCCAAACGCCGGACGGCGAAATATTTATCGGAAGCCATAACGGTTACATCCGGTTTCATCCCGACAGCCTGCACGACAGCCCGAAAATATTGCCCGCCGTCATTACCGATATTCTCGTCTTCAATCGCTCGCTTGAGAAGCTGGAACCTGAACTGCGGGCGAAAATTTCAGTAAAATCGGCGGGATGTACGGAAAAAATCAGCCTTCCGTACAAATACAATAATTTCAGTATCGAATTTGCCACGCTCAACTATCTGAATCCCCAGCAAAGCAGGTATGCGTATAAACTCGACGGCTACGACCACGAATGGCAATATGTGGATGCTACGAAACGCTCGGCTTCGTATAACAACATGAAAAGCGGCGATTATACTTTTTATCTGAAATCGCTTAACGAAAATGGGGCATGGAGCGAGCCTAAAACATTGAAAGTGGAAATATTGCCTCCTTTCTGGCTAAGCTGGTGGGCATTTGTCATCTATCTTGCACTGGCTGCCCTCGCTGTCTTTTTTATTCTGAAAATAGTACATAACCGCTTGCTGCTGATGAATGAAATCCGTATTAAAGACATGGAAAAGCAGCAAATCGAAGCGCTCAATCAGGAACGCCTGCGGTTTTACACCAATATCACGCACGAACTGCGCACTCCGCTTACGCTGATTCTGGGCCCGCTGGAAGACTTGCTCGACGATTCGCACTTCCCCGCATATTATCATTCCAAAATCAAAATCATTCACGACAGCGCCACCCGGCTGCTAAACCTGATCAATCAAATCCTCGAATTTCGGAAAACCGAAACGCAAAACCGCCTCCTGACCGTTGCTAAAGGCGATTTGGGGGGTCTGGTAAAAGAAATCGGATTGCGTTACAAGGAGTTGAACCATAACGAAAAGGTGCAGATCCGCATTTCGGTCGAAACGGACAGGACGAGGCTTTATTTCGATCCGGAAATCATTACAACGATTCTCAACAACCTGCTGTCGAACGCCGTAAAATACACTCCCGAAGGCGAAATTGCGCTTAGGCTTTCTTCGGTTGATGACAAAGGCGAGACTTATACCGAAATCAGCGTTTCCGACACCGGATACGGAATAAGTCCCGGAGATTTACCGCGAATCTTCGACCGCTATTATCAGACAAAGAGCAAACATCAAGCGTCGGGGACAGGCATCGGGCTGGCGCTTGTAAAATCGCTTGCCGACCTGCATCAGGGCGTCATTTCGGTAGAAAGCAGGGAACGGGAAGGCAGCATTTTCAGATTCCGTATCCTGACAGACAATACGTACAGAGATTCATTGCACAAAGATGAAAAACCGGCAATGTTGACGGAACAGACGCCGGATGAAAATATAACGGGAAAAAATAAGGATTCGCTTCCCGTCATACTCGTTATTGAGGACAACGACGATATTCGCAATTATATTGTTGATTCCCTTTTCGTTCAATACAAAATCCTGTCGGCCGTCAACGGGAAAGAAGGCCTGGAAACGGCGCAAAAACATATCCCCAATATAATCGTAAGCGACATCATGATGCCGGAAATGGACGGTATCGAACTCTGCCGGAAAATCAAGGAAGACCTGCGCACCAGCCATATTCCCGTGATACTTCTCACAGCCAAAGACAGCACGCAGGACAGGGAAGAAGGTTACGAAAGCGGCGCCGACTCGTACCTGACCAAGCCGTTCAGTTCCACACTGCTTCGCCGCCGGATCGGTAACCTGCTGGAATCACGCCGGCATTTGGCCCAACTGATCCTGTCGCAGGCAGGCAGCATAAAACCGGAGAAAACTGTTTCCGCGCCGGGAATCAACAAATTAGACGAGGAGTTTTTACAAAAGACGACAGCGATAATCGAAGAAAACATTTCAAACGACAGCTTCGGCCTTGCGTTCCTGACTGCTCAAATAAATATGGGACAATCGACTTTTTATCTCAAAATAAAAGGTCTGACCGGCATTTCGCCCAACAGATTTATCCGCAAAATCCGGCTAAAAAACAGCGCCAAACTGCTGCTAACCGGCAAATACAACATTTCCGAAGCCGCTTACAGGAGTGGTTTTAACGACCTTGATTATTTCCGCGAATGTTTCAAAGAAGAGTATGGCATGACGCCGACGGAGTATTTGAAGGCAAAATGAACGTATGTTTTCCAATAGCCAGTGAGTCGATTAATCCGTACGATTAATTTACCGGCGCTTCTTCCAGCAGATCCTCTTCAATCCGCAGATTTCCGATGATGAAATGCTGCCTGTCCGGTGTGTTTTTACCCATGTAGAACGTGAGCAACTCCTGTATCATATCTGTCTTGCTGAGCTTCACAGGGTCCAAACGTATATTTGCGCCAATAAAACCGACAAATTCGTCGGGGGATATCTCGCCTAATCCTTTGAAGCGGGTAATTTCGGCTGACGAGCCTAATTTCTTCAAAGCTTTTGCTCTCTCTTCCCCGGAATAGCAATAATGTGTTTCTTTCTTGTTGCGCACGCGGAAAAGCGGCGTTTGCAGGATATAAAGATGTCCTTTGCGGATAAGGTCGGGGAAAAACTGCAAAAAGAACGTGATCAGCAACAGGCGGATGTGCATCCCGTCAACGTCGGCATCGGTAGCAATCACCACCCGGTTGTAGCGCAGGTTTTCGATATCCTCCTCGATGTCGAGTGCAGCCTGCAACAGGTTGAACTCCTCATTTTCGTACACCACGCGTTTGGTCATGCCGAAAGTATTGAGCGGTTTCCCGCGAAGACTGAATACTGCCTGCGTGTTCACATCGCGCGACTTGGTGATCGACCCGCTGGCCGAGTCGCCCTCGGTGATGAACAGCGTAGAGTCAAGAAACTTCTCGTGTTTGCTGTCGGTAAAGTGCACACGGCAGTCGCGCAGTTTGCGGTTGTGCAGGCTGGCCTTCTTGGCGCGTTCCCTGGCCAGTTTTTTGATATTCGACATCGCTTTGCGCTCCTTTTCCGATTCCTCGATCTTTTGCCGGATAGCATCGGTCGTGTCGGGATGGCGGTGCAGGTAATTATCCAGCTCTTTCTTCACGAAATCGCCGATAAACTTGCTTACCGTGAGGTCGCTGCCCGGCGACATCTCTTTGGAACCGAGCTTTGTCTTGGTTTGCGACTCGAACATCGGTTCCTGCACCTTAATGCTGATGGCGGCAATAATGGACGACCGGATATCGGAAGCATCGTAATCCTTGTGGAAAAATTCGCGGACTGTTTTCACATACGCTTCGCGGAAAGCCTGCTGGTGCGTGCCTCCCTGCGGGGTAAACTGCCCGTTGGCAAAACTGTAATATTCTTCGCCGTATTGCGTGCCGTGGCAAATGGCAAGTTCGATGTCCTCGCCCTTAAGATGAATGGGATCATATAAGCCGGGCGAGTTCATATTATCGTCAAGCAGGTCGAGCAACCCGTTGCGCGACACATACCTGACACTGTTGTACACCACCACAAGCCCTGTATTGAGGAAAGTATAGTTTTTCAACAGCCGTTCCAGGTATTCAGGGATGATCTGGTAATGTCCGAAAAGTAGCTCATCAGGAACAAAGGTCGTAAGCGTACCGTTGGGCTGGTCGGTATCGGTCTCGGCCAGGTCGTCCACCACCTGTCCCCTGGCAAAAGTCACTGTTTTGGTACGCTTGTCGCGGAAGGATTGTATGTAAAATTGGCCGGATAATGCATTTACCGCTTTGATACCTACGCCATTCAACCCTACAGACTTTTTAAATGCTTTGGAGTCGTACTTGGCGCCGGTGTTCATCTTCGAAGCCACATCAAGCACTTTGCCGAGCGGAATACCACGCCCATAGTCCCGGACGGATACTTTACCGGATTCGTCGATATTGAGTTCGATTTGCTTGCCGTAGCCCATCATATATTCGTCAATGGAGTTGTCCAACACCTCTTTTACAAGGACATAGACACCATCGTCAGGCGATGAGCCGTCGCCCAATTTACCGATATACATTCCGGGACGCAAACGGATATGCTCCTGCCACTCAAGCGTTTTTATACTATCATCCTGGTATTCTGCACTCATTATTTTCCTGAATTTTTAATCGACAAAGATAGGCAAAAGCAACTTTTCAGCCGAATGAAGTTATTCACATATTTTCTACAGGCTGGACCGAGACCCGCAGGGTTCGCCGAGGGCAAAGTATTGGGTTAACGGGTTTTCCTACTGTCGCGTCAACGATATAACGCCAAGTTGACCCTGACAGGTCTAAAGACATCTGTCAGGGTCAACCTGCAACAATGACCTGTCAGGCTGCGAAGCTGCTGACAGGGTCATTTAAAGTTTGACGCGACACTAGTTACTCGTCGTAAACAGCTTACTGAACCAATATGACGATTTTTCACTTTGTTTGTGCATCGAAGCAGCCGATGTTAACGAAATGACCGATATGGACGATTCGTTGATGATTTGATGTGCCACTGCCCCGATATATTTGTCGGAAGTACTGATTTCCTGGTGGGTCATGATCATCAGGGCATCGGCGTGGATGTCCTTTGAATATTCCAGGATTACTTCATGGATAGCTAAGTGGCTTTTTTTAAATAGTTTGTCAGTACATTTAACCCCGTTTTCCTCGATCATCTTTTTCATGCCCTGCATCTTTTTGTAGATACGGCTTTTCCGGACGGATATGCCACCCATGATTACGGAAACAAGGTGAATGGTGGCATCGAAGAATAACCCGAACGATATGGCGTTAAAAACCTCTTCGCGGGTCTGTTTGGTTAGGTCTATCGGTAATACAATATTTTTAAAAGTAGTGCCACATTCAACGGAAGGCATAGTAATCACGGGACATGGAGCTTCTTCTACCACATGCATAGCATTGGATCCGAACCGTACCTTGCCCGATTCCCTGGATGTTTTACCCATTACGATAAAACGGGCGCCGTTTTCCTTGGCGATTTCCAGTATCCGTTCGTAAATTTTACCTGTTTCAATGCAATAATCTACCGGAACACCTGATTCTTTGGCTGCGTTACGAGCCACTTCCTGTAATCGTCCGGCAATTTCTTTTTGCATCACATCAGTAATTTTTTTCTTCATGTGGTCCGAATGTTCATTCATGAACACATCCGACAGCATGAGCAAGTCGTCATTGAGTACCACAACCAGCAAAATACCACTATTAACAAACCGGGCAAGGTTATAAGCCTGCTTCAAGGCGGCATTCGATAGTTCCTGAAAGTCGTATGCAACTATAATTTTATGTTTTTCCATTTCTTCAGCGTTTGATCATTCTGATTATTAAGATATTATATTTTATATATACATTCCATCGTTTCTTCAAAACGAATAACCACACAAATATACGAAACATTTTATGATTTTTTATAAAAAATTTGATTCTTTTGACGCAACAATTTTGTAATATTGCATCTAATAATAAAAGGTACATGTCTATGGTTTGTAGTAGAACATGTTTTACCCTTTTATTGTTCACATTATAATAGTGATCATTTAAGGAAAAAGACCATTGACAGACCTTTTTTCCGATATAGTTAGGCGTTGCAAGCGGGGTGACAGAAAGGCACAAGAATCTGTATATAACCTGCTTGCCGGCAAAATGTTTGCTGTATGTTTGCGTTATTGCGCCAATTACGAGGAAGCCCGGGATGTGTTGCACGATGGGTTTATAACGGTTTTTACCAAGATCGGACAGTTCCACAATGTGGGAAGCTTCGAAGGCTGGGTACGCCGGATATTTGTGAATCATGCCCTGGAACTGTACCGCAACAAGGCAAAATTGACGGTGGTAGATGGGATAGACGACAATGACCGCCATTTTGCAGCGCCCGAGGAAGATGACGAATGGGGCGCCTACCAGTTGACTGAAGCCGAATTGTTAGCCATGGTGGACGAGTTGCCCCAGCAATATAAGATCGTGTTTAATTTATATGTAATAGATGGTTTATCGCATAAAGAAATAGGTGAAAAACTGGGAATAGCCGAGGGTACGTCACGTTCGAACTTATTGAGAGCCAGGAGTATTTTACAAAAACAAATAAACGATAAAGTTAATTCGGTGAGTTATAAGAAGCAATGCAAATAAATGACGAATATATAGATGAGCTATTTGCCCGTAAATTAGGAGATATGGAGACAACTCCACCTAATGATGGATGGCTGCGTATCGAAAACGAGTTGAACCATCGTAGCCGTATGACGCGGAGGTTTTGGCTGGCGGCTGCCTCTTTCGCGTTGGTTTTGAGTGTGGCAGCCACAGTGGTTTATATACAGACCAATGCTGTAATGGATAAAGACACAACAACCGCTGTTCTGGAAAAGGGTTTGCAGCAATACAAACAACAACTTCCAACCATAAATAATGGGGATAGCGCCACGCAACTGGAGGAAGAACAGCCTATAGTGCTTCAGGGCGAAAACAATACGCCACAAGGAGAAGCGCCGATGGGAACGGCAACCGCTACTTCCCCTGCATCTGTTGACCCAACCGCACTTCGTAATGAGGATGATATTGTAATACCTGGAACAGCAGAAACCCAAAGCGTGTCGACGATTCCGGAAAGCGCTGTTGCTGTTTCGGACATTCGCGAGGATACGGAAATAGCTTCGGATATTCCCGTGTACGTTGACTCGTGGGATGAAATACTCCGCATGCAACCGATTAAAGCGAACAGGTTGGGGATGATGTCGAATAAACTCGCCCGGCCTAAATGGGAAGTTTCCGGGGAAAAAACGGAAGAACCAATTGTCGTTGCCATGCCAAGTATGCCTGTATACGATGACATTGCGTATGTCGATGCTACAAATGTATCCACAAAATCGCAACCTCGCAATCGCTGGGAAATTACAGGACAATTTGCTCCCATGTATTCCTACAGGGCAATATCAAGTGTGCCCGACGGAACAAATAAATCGGATTTCGACGATGCGGAAAGCCCCTTGCTGGCATATTCGGGAGGTATCACTGTCGCTTACAGGATATTCAACCGGTTGAGCGTACAAACTGGTGTATTTTACTCGCAAATGGGACAATCCATTAATAGTGTGACACCTGTTCCCAACATGTATATCACTCTCAGTTCCAATAATGCATACACCAAAAACTTTGTGAATACCTCAACGGGAAGTGTTACCGTTGCATCGAACGTAAAATCGGATGCCAATACCACTTATGCATCATATTTTAATGCCGAATCGCAATCGGTGCCCGCTAATACGGTAGCGGCGACAAATGTTTCCAGCCCTTCGAAATACCGCTTGATAGAACGGATCGATTACCTGGAAATACCAGTGATGCTGCATTACAAGATTATCGACAGGAAACTGAATTTTTATGTATTGGGTGGAATAAGCACCAACGTATTGATAAGCAATAATGTATTTGTCGATAATGGTTCGGAATTGGTTAAAGGCGGAAGTATATTGATGGCACGCCCGGTAAATTACAGTAGTACATTAGGGTTAGGAGTCGGCTATCAAATCACAGGAAATCTATCAGTTGACTTCGAACCCTCTTTCAAATACTACCTGCAATCATACACCACAAATAGCCAGATCATCAGTAATCCCTATTCATTTGGTCTGTTTACCGGTATCATTTATCGTTTTTGATGCAAAAAAAATTCACAAAAGCATGTGCATTTTCACAAAAATAATGTAGCTTTGCGTGTTGTAAAGAATCATAAGTCTATGAGCGCCCAAGAACAAATCAAGCAAAATCCGGATTTTGATGATGCAGTAAGCACCGTATCGGAAGATGTTCGCCATCTGATCCTGCATAACGACGATGTCCATACATTTGATTATGTGATTGCCTTGTTGATAGATATTTGCCATCACGAAGCCCATCAAGCCGAACAATGTGCATACATTGTACATCACAAAGGTAAATGCGATGTGAAAAACGGTGCATACGACGTGTTGCATCCTATGAAAGACCGGTTAACGGACAAGGGCCTTAGTGTCACAATTGATTGAAGTATGTCGGTAGCGCTCATCATCGTCTTAATCGTTATCGGACTTGCGCTCATTGTAGTGGAAGTAGTTGTTTTGCCGGGTATTACCGTTGCCGGCGTAGCAGGCGTTCTACTCATCGGGTGCAGTATATTTCTTACATACAGGTGGTTCGGGAATACTGCCGGTACTTGCGCACTGATTGGTACCAGCGTACTGTTCATCATATTCCTGATTTACGCGTTGCGTGCAAAAACATGGAACCGTTTATCCCTGCATACCGAAATTGACGGAAAAGTCAATGTGGTGGATACCAATGATATTAAGACGGGGGATGAAGGAGTGACTGTTTCCCGTCTTGCCCCGATTGGGAAAATCCTCATTCATGGTAAAATCATGGAAGGCAAGTCCAAATTCGGGTTGATTGACGAAAACAAAGGAATAGAAGTAATCCAGGTCAACGAATCGACCATCATCGTACAGGAAAGCAAATCATCATAAATAACAACCGTTAAAATCATTTTCATGGAAGGAATAGGTTTATATGCCATTATTTTAGTCGTAGGGATCATCTTCTTATGGATCATCCTGTATTTTGTACCGCTGAATCTCTGGTTTCAGTGTATCCTCACGCAAGTGAAAATATCATTGCTGCAATTGATATTGATGCGCTGGCGGAAAGTACCGCCGTCAATCATCGTGATTGCCATGATCAACTCGAAGAAAGCCGGGTTGAACCTGAGCGCCGACCAACTGGAAGCGCACTACCTGGCTGGAGGCCATGTGCAAAAAGTGGTCAACGCATTGATCTCGGCCGACAAGGCTAATATTCCCCTTGATTTCAAGGCTGCCACTGCCATCGACCTTGCAGGGCGTGACGTATTCGAAGCCGTACAGATGTCGGTAAACCCGAAGGTGATCAACACGCCTCCCGTAGCCGCTGTTGCCAAAGACGGTATCCAGCTTATCGCCAAAGCCCGTGTAACGGTTCGCGCCAACATCAAGCAATTAGTGGGCGGCGCCGGTGAAGAAACCATCCTTGCCCGCGTTGGCGAAGGTATTGTATCATCCATCGGTTCGGCCGACTCGCATAAAAAAGTGCTCGAAAATCCCGATTCGATTTCCAAAGTAGTCCTTAACAAAGGTTTAGATTCCGGAACAGCTTTTGAAATACTTTCCATTGACATCGCCGATGTGGATGTCGGAAAAAATATCGGTGCACAATTGCAGATGGATCAGGCCAATGCCGATAAAAACATCGCCCAGGCCCGTGCCGAAGAACGGCGTGCAATGGCTGTTGCGCTTGAACAGGAAAACAAGGCCAAGATTCATGACGCCCGCGCCAAAGTGACCTTAGCCGAAGCCGAAGTGCCCTTGGCTATGGCCGAAGCCTTCCGCAACGGAAACCTCGGTATCATGGATTACTACCGGATGAAGAATATTGAAGCCGATACCACTATGCGCGAATCCATAGCCAAACCGGGTACCGGGCCGAACAAACCGGTAGGCTCATAAAAAGTTTTGGGTTTCGGGTTGCGTAAAGCAACGTAAAAGACCTGACAGGCTTCATGTGGTAGTTTATCGAAACATATGGATATGAAAAAGATTGTTTTCATTTTGGTATGCGCCTGTTTTTCCGCAGGGCTTTGGGCTCAAACGGAAGAACAGCAGCAGGTTGCACCAGCGCCGAAGTTTAAGCCTCATTATGCAGGCGCTTCGGTGGATGCCGGTTTCATGTTGATGCCCCGTTACGGATCGGCATTTTATGTAGCTCCCAAACTCACGTTCCAAGCTGCGCCGCGGCTTTTTATCAATGCAGGCGTCGGGCTGATACAGTACAACCCGATGCCTCCGCAGATGAAGCTTGATGGAGGAAGCGGTTCGCTCCGGCAGATCGTTACCGGCGCGTATATCTTTGCCGAAGGCGTGTACCTCCTGAATGAGCGCTGGAGTGTCAACGGTTCGGTGATGAAAGACGCAAGTCCCTCGCCAATGCGAAGAACAACACCTTACAGCGTTCCGAGCGAAGCCGTGCATTTCGGCGTGGATTACAGGATCACCCCGAATATCACCGTGGGCGCACGGGTAGGATATTCCAACGGCGGACGCCACAGCATGTATGACCCATTTTACCCGTATTAATCAATAGGTGATGTTGAAAGCAGACATAGGTGATATCCTGTACATCGTTATATTTGCTGTATTGATGCTTGCCGGAGGCTTGGAAAAATATGTGAAAGCCAAACGGCAACAGCAACAAGACAGGGCGCCTCGTCCGCCTCAATCCTACGATGAGGATGAAGAAGAGCGCCCTGTACCAAGGCAAGCGCCGCCTCAAACGCTCGATGAGATGCTGAAACGGATGTTGCAACCCGCTGAAATTCGGGAGGAGTACGAAGATAAAGTTTACCCTGAAGAAGCTCAGTCATTAGAGGTCATTCCCGAGACGTCTGTCAGAAAAAACTACTATCAGCCGGTGGTGAACCAAATGATGGATCAATCGGAAAAAGAGGTATTTGCCATACCCGTCAGTGAAGGAGAAACGGATACATCCGGATTGCAGGGATATGAACTTGATATCCGCCAGGCTATCATTGCCAGCGAAATACTGAATAGAAAGTATTGAAAGTTTGAGGTTCATCATCGATATTCAATTTTGTAACTATTTCCGGTTAAAAACGTAATAAAATGATACATCAAATGTATTCATGTATTCTGGATTAGTTAAATATATACGTCTGTTTTTTAAAAACTTCCACAAAATATTGTTATATGCGATATTGTTGGGAACGGTAACTGTGATGGTTCCATCATGCGGAGGGTCGAAAAAATCGGCCAGCATGAGGCAAATAGAAAAGCATGAGAAGAAATATGGCGGAGATAGTTGGAAAAGCAGGGAAGTAAAGAAAGCGGAAGCAAAACAGAAAAAGCAGGAAGAAGAAGCACAGAAGGAAGCCGAAAAAATCCACAAGGATGGAATTACCCGGCATCGCGCATTTCAGACACAGGAAACACGCGATCGCATGGATCAACATTTGAAGGAATCGGACGAGCGGCACAGCACGAAGAAGGTGTTTTTCCTGGTGCGCTGGTTCCGGCCTGTGGACAATATTGAAAAGATCGAGAAAAGACGGGCTAAAGAAGTAAAGAAACGTATGGCTGCTACCCTCAAAAAAGCCGAAAAGAACAACGCTGAACACCGCATAACAAACGTCAAGACCAAGGAACGGACATTCTCAAAGCCTGATCCGAAAAATGAACAGCATGGCGGTGGCGGCGCCTACCGGGAAGGCAGCGCAACCAAATACAATAGCCCGTCGGATATGCAGCAGGGTGGTGGAGGCTCGTACGCCGAAGGTAAGTCGAAAAGCCGGGTAAAGGCTTCCGATTCCCAGCAAGGAGGCGGTAGTTCCTACCAGGAAGGAAAATCTGGGAAACGACAGAAAGCATCCTCGTCAGTCGGTGAAACAAAAGGGACTTCGCCGCGCAAAAATCCATTCTCACGGAAAACCAAGCCCAAAGCAGGGGAATAATGCCCGCAAAGGCGCAAAGCAATCTGTTGCGGTTCTCAGTGTCCTGAAAAACTATTTTACTTTAAAATCCAGCACTAACTCGTTTTCCAGGTAGGCCTGCAAATGGTCGCCGATCTTTACAGGGCCGACACCGTCCGGTGTGCCGGTATAAATCAAATCTCCATTTTTGAGCGTGAAAAACCTGGAAGCATGTGCAATGATCCGGTCGACCGTAAAAATCATATCCTTTGTATTGCCCTGCTGTACAGTCGTCCCGTTGATGTCCAGGTGAAAATTGATGTTCTGTATGTCGGGATGAGCGGTTTTTACCGCCATACGGCCGACAGGCGCCGAATTGTCGAAAGCCTTGGCTATTTCCCACGGATGGCCTTTCTCCTTGCATTGCTTTTGAAGATCGCGCGCCGTAAAATCAATGCCGACAGTGATTTCGGAATAGTAGCGGTGGGCAAATTTCGGTGCAATATTCTTTCCCAAACGGTCGATCTTTACCACGATTTCCGTTTCGTATTGTATGTCGGTTGAAAAATCGGGATAGAAGAAGGGTTTGTTGTTGAGCAACAGCGCGCTCTCCGGCTTGCTGAAAATTACCGGTTCGGGCGACAGTATGTTGTTCATTTCCTTCACATGCGAAGGGTAATTCATTCCAATGGCAAGGATTTTCATGAGATGGATTTTATACTTTTTTCAAGGATACAAACAGTAAATGGCAAATGAGGGAAGCGTTTGATTTCAGTTTCGTGGAAACCACAGTCGATGTACCAGCTTTTCAGACGAGTGTTTTCGTCGATGATTCCGATGGAAATGGTTTGACCACCGGCTTTCCGCACATATTCCGCTGAAAAATCCACCAGGCGCTTTCCGTGGCCGGAATGTCCGGCAAGGGGCAATACAGCTAATTTCTCGAGATAAAACAACACGTCGGAGGCTTTTCTCAGGGCAACAAATCCTGTTTGACCGACTGCATCAAAAAGCCCGAACAGGACGCTCCCCTTTTCCCGCATCTTCCGCAAATCGTCTTCTGTAACAAACGCAGCATTCGATGGACAATTCTCAAATGTTAATCCAAATTCAGCGGCCACGGTTGCAAACGATTCCCGGATGACATGCACGCTCGCCCGGATGTCTTCGTCAAGTATAATTTCCCGTATCACCAATCAAAACCCTTGATCCGCATTATGAACCATTTATTATTCACCATTATAAGATCGTCATTTGCTCCTGCTCAATCATTTTCTCACAGTAATGGCATTTAAGTGTAACCGGTTTTTTGGCAGTGACATAAAATTTGGTGGTGATTTGCTCGTTGTTGGTGATACACTTGGGGTTGACGCATTTCGCGATACCCGTCACTTCGTCGGGCACTTTTACTTCGCGCTTTTCTACCACCTGGTAGTCGCGGATCGTATTTAACTTTGCTTCGGGCGCCACCAACGCGATTTTGTTGATTTCACCGTCGTCGAAAAACTTGTCGGTGATTTTGATGATCGCCTTTTTCCCCAGTTTCTTACTGTCGAGATTGTTCCCGAAAGTGATCTGCGTATGGATCTTTTCCAGGCCCAGCATCGAAATTACTTTGAACAGGCTTTGCGGTGGAATACGGTCGATAGCAGTACCGTTTTTGATGGCGCTTACCACAAGCTCGCCTTTTTTCAATTCGCTCATGTCAAATCAAAATTACATGGATATTATGGTTGAAAATATTTATTTCAAAAGGAATAAAACCAACCAACTGTTTATATTCCTGACACCAAAGATACGGAGAAAAGGGAAAATTTCGTTAATAAATCAAAAAAAATCGCTCGAAAAAGCGTAAATACTGAAATTTATTCATAACATTGTGCCTGTCAAATTAAACAACCTTTAAAAATTTATTTTCTTATGAAAGTATATAATACCAACCAAATCAAAAACTTTACGCTTTTGGGAAATACCGGTTCCGGTAAAACCACATTAGCGGAAGCGATGCTATTCGAGGGCAAAGTGATCGAGCGCCGGGGCGAAGTTGAGAACAAGAATACCGTGTCGGATTATAGCGACATTGAGCGCGAAAACGGCAGTTCGGTATACGCTACGGTGCTCTATGCCGAGATCAACGACAAAAAGCTCAATTTTATCGACCCCTCGGGTTCCGACGATTTTATCAATGGCGTAGCGGCTGCACTGTCGGTGACCGATATCGGCGTGCTGGTAATCAATGCACAGAACGGCATCGAGGTAGGAACCGAGATACACAGCCGTTACCTGGAAAAAGCAAAGAAAGGCGCCGTGATCGTTGTGAACCAGCTGGATCACGAAAAAGCAAGTTTCGACAAGGTGATCGAAGATGCAACCGAGCGTTTGGGAAAGAATGTAACGATCATTCAATACCCGCTCAACGAGGGAACTTCATTCGATTCGTTTATCGATGTATTATTGATGAAGAAATACTGCTATGCGGGCGGTAAACTGGAGATCAGCGAAGTGCCTGCCGATCAGAAAGACCGTGCCGAGGAACTCCGCGCTGAACTGATCGAAAAAGCTGCCGAAAATGACGAAGGTTTGATGGAAATCTTCTTCGACAAAGGTTCGCTTACCGAGGACGAGATGCGCCGAGGCATCACCGTGGGCTTGATCCAGCGCGGCATTATCCCGGTAGTTTGCGTTTCGGCAAAGAAAAATTACGGCGTAGGGCGCATGATGGAATTTTTCACACGCGTGTTTCCCTCGCCGAACGATGTTCCCCCGCCGGTTGATACCGTTAGCGGTAATCCCGTGAAATGCGATGCAGCAAGCCCCGCATCGGCATTTATATTCAAATCGGCCATTGAACAGCATTTGGGCGAAGTCAACTATTTCAAGGTGATGTCGGGCGAGATTACCGAAGGTATGGACGTGGTGAATAACAAGACCGGCAACAAGGACCGAATTTCGCAGTTGTTCGCAGTTGCGGGTAAGAACCGTACCAAAGTTCCCAAACTCACTGCCGGCGATATTGGACAAACAGTGAAGCTGAAAAGCGCACGTACCGGACAAACATTAGCGGCGCCGGGCAACAACGTGGTGTTTGCGAAGATCGATTTCCCCGAACCGAAGTTCCGCACAGCTATTAAGGCAGTGAACGAAAGCGACGAAGAAAAGCTGAACGAAGCGCTGCAACGTCTTTATATGGAAGATCCCACCATCTGCGTGGAATATTCGAAGGAACTGAAACAGACGATTATTTCGGGTCAGGGCGAATACCATCTGAATATCGTTAAGTGGCATCTGGACAACATCTTCAAGATTGCCGCCGAATATATCACGCCCAAAATCCCATACCGCGAAACCATCACCAGGATAGCCCAAGCCGACTACCGCCACAAGAAACAGTCGGGTGGCGCAGGTCAGTTCGGCGAAGTGCACATGGTCATCGAGCCGTACGCGGAAGGTATGCCCGATCCTGCCATGTACAAGATCAACGGCAAGGAATTCAAGATTTCGGTGCGCGACAAGGAAGAATACGATATGCCTTGGGGCGGCAAGCTGGTGTATTACAACAGTATCGTCGGTGGCAGCATCGATGCGCGGTTCATGCCGGCCATCCTCAAGGGGATCATGGAAAAGATGGAAGAAGGCCCGCTCACCGGCTCGTATGCCCGCGACATCCGTGTAACCGTGTACGACGGCAAGATGCACCCGGTTGATTCCAACGAAATTTCGTTCCGCTTAGCCGGGCGTAACGCCTTTAGAGAAGCGTTCAAGAATGCCGGTCCGAAGATCATGGAACCGATCTACAATGTAGAAGTATGGGTTCCGGCCGATCGTATGGGCGACGTGATGAGCGACCTGCAAACCCGCCGCGCTGTGGTACAGGGAATGAGCAGCGAGAAAGGTTTCGAAAAAATCACAGCACGCGTACCGCTGGCCGAGATGAACCGTTACTCTACCGCGTTGAGCTCCATCACCGGAGGACGCGCCATGTATTCGATGAAGTTTGCCGAATATGCCCAGGTTCCGGGCGATATACAGACCAAACTGATTGAGGTATTCGCCGCCGAAGAAAAGGATGAATAAGTTTCGGGGTTCGAGTTTTGCCAACCCAAAACCTGAAATTGTTTTGATCCATGGATAAAAGAAATTCAGAGGCTTTATTGTCTCTGTTGAAAGATCCTGATAAAGACACTTTCAAGGCGGTGGCCGGTTCGCTGACGCTTGATGCCGAAATAATTCCCGTGTTGGAATGTTTGTGGCAGCAAGCGGATAACGAAACCGTCATATCACGCTTGAATTGGTTGATACACCGGGCACGCCTCAACAAGCTTGCGAAAAGGCTCATGGAATGGCGGGGCAAAATTGCTGAAATCCTCGAAGGCGCTTGGTTAGTGGCTACCTATCAATATCCCGACCTGCCATTTGCCGAAGCAGATAAAGCGATTGACGGTATTGCCAAGGATGTATGGCTGGAACTGCACGACGATATGACTCCCCGGGAACAGGTTGGGGCAATCAACCGCGTGTTGTTCGGGAAATACGGCATAAAGGGCGATACCGGCAGCATTATCTCCATTAATAATGTATTGATCAATAACGTCTTGCGTACCCGGAAGGGAAACCATCTCGGTTTGGCGATCCTGTATATCAGTGTGGCGCAGAAGTTGAATATTCCGGTATTCGGGGTGCCCCTGCTCCGGGCCTTTGCGTTAGCCTACCTG
>JAISDP010000077.1 GCA_031264715.1 Bacteroidales bacterium | reverse complement strand
TATAAACACAATAATTTTACGCACCATAGATTTATCCGGCAAGAAGATACAAAGGCAAAAAATCTATTAAATTTACCAAATTTTATATAATTCATTATGCGCACTTTTATTATTGTTGTAATCAGCATCATAGCAATCGCTATGAACGGTTGTACATCCGTATCTCCTGCCAAAGAAGTGGATGTTTGCATATATGGCGGCACGGCAGCAGGCGTTATTGCCGCTTATTCGGCTAAAATGATGGGCAAAAGCGCAGTATTGATTGAACCGGGCAAATACTTGGGCGGATTGACCACCGGTGGTTTGGGGAGCACCGATATTGGCAACAAATACGCTGTTACCGGGCTATCTCGCGACTTTTATCGACGCGTCGGCAAGCATTACGGGAATTTCGAAAACTGGACATTCGAACCGAGCGTAGCCGGTAAAGTGATGCATCAGTATGTGAATGAAGCGCAGTTGGATGTGATGTATCAAAAAAGGATTGTTTCTGCAAGCAAGAATGGGGCAAGTATTGCATACATTACACTGGAAGATGCGCAATCGCCCCGAACGGAGCCGAAAATCCGCATCAAAGCCAAACAGTATATCGACTGTACCTACGAGGGCGATCTGATGGCGCGCGCCGGAGTCTCATATACCGTAGGCCGCGAAAACAACAGCCGGTATAACGAAACATTGAACGGCGTCTACCTGGCCGAATATCGCAAGCAATCCGGTTATCACCAGTTTCCGGATGGCGTCGATCCGTATAAGGTTCCCGGCGATCCGAATAGCGGGTTACTGTGGGGGATCAGCGCCAATACCCTTCAATCCAGTGGATCGGGTGATGATTTGGTACAAGCGTATAATTTCCGCATCTGCCTGAGCAATGTTCCCGGAAATATGATTTCCATTACCAGGCCCGATAATTATGATCCGCAGCGTTACGAACTGCTGGCGCGACTGTTTGAAGCGCAACCCGAGGAATGGGATATAAGCCAATATTTTATATGGAGCAGAATGCCCAATAACAAAACCGATATCAATAACCGCGGAGCATTTTCAACGGATATGATTGACGCCAGTCACAACTACCCGGAAGCAGGTTACGACGAACGGGAGAAGATTTTCCAGGAACATGTGGATTATACCAAAGGGCTTCTATATTTTTACAGGACCGATCCCAGGGTACCGAAACATTTGCGGGACTTTGTATCTGAATGGGGATACGCCAAAGACGAATACATTGACAATGACCACTGGACGCCACAGCTATACGTAAGAGAAGCGCGGCGAATGACAGGCTGCTATGTGATGACCGAAGCCCACTGTACCGGCAGGGAAGTGGTGACCGATGATATTGGAATGGCGGCGTATGGCATGGATTCGCACAACTGCCAGCGTATTGTGATTCATAAGGATGGAAAAGCCATGGTCAAAAATGAAGGCAATGTCGAGGTCGGCGTAGCCAGGCCCTACCCGGTTTCATACAGGGCTTTACTCCCAAAGGAAACCGAATGTAACAACCTGTTAGTCCCGGTTTGTCTCTCGGCGTCGCACATTGCATTTGGTTCCATACGCATGGAGCCTGTCTTCATGGTGTTGGGACAATCGGCGGCCATAGCAGCTTGTTTGGCCATAGACAGCAACGCAGGCCTGCACGCCGTTGATGTAGCGCTTTTGAAAGAAATATTGAAAACCAACCCTTTATTGGATGGTTCGACGCCCGAAATCCTTGTTGATGACACGGATGCCGGCCAGGTGGAAAACCGCGGGAATTGGCAATTGAGTAAAGGGGACCATTACAAAACCGGCTACATGTTTTGTGATCAGGCGCAAAAGGGTACATTTTTCCGCTTCCTTCCCCAAATAAATGTTACCGGGAAATATCGGGTTTATTACTATTGTCCCCGGGCTGTTGATGTACCTGTAAAAATTGCCATTGATATCCGGTCTGCATCGGGAATGGACGAAGTTACTTTTGATCCCCGCGAAGATGCAGGAAATTGGAAGGATTTAGGTGTATACAAATTTACGCGAGAGCAGGCAGCCAGTATTACGCTGAATGGCGAAAAATCAACAGGGCCGCTCTTTGCCGATGCGGTATTGCTGGTGAAGGAATAACTAACATGTCTGAATCGCCAGGTCTGACAGGATCAAAACCACAACATTGTATATAACCATCATGAAATCTCATATTTTTCTCCTCTTACCGACAGCAAGCAGGACATCCTGGATGACGGAATTATTAAATTTCCATGGGAAATATAAGAATATTTCAGTTTCTTTGCAATGAGGCAAGGATACTGTTCCAACCCTGTCAGGGTTAAAATCGCAAACCAAAAATTAATACCATGCATAGACGAAATTTTATCAAATCCTCCACGCTCGGCGTCGGGATTATCAGTACCGGATCATTACAGGCCATGTCGCTGGCCCGGGATACTGCTGTAGCGCCAAAGCCGGCTGTTTCGGCGCCGTATTGCTTACTTCCGGCACATGACGTCCCGGCAATTGCCGATGTAGACGTGTTGATTATCGGCGGCACGTCGGGGGCTGTTGCTGCCGCTACCGAAGCTGTCAAGGGAGGCGCGTCGGTCTTCCTGGTTGCCCCAATGCCTTACCTTGGCGAGGATATTTGCGGGACGTTGCGTCTCTGGAAGGAAGGCGACCGGCCATCCACGCCTTTGGCAAAACGGATCTTTGCCGGTGACGCCCCTCCGCTTCCCTTGTATGTCAAAACCGTGCTGGAAGATGAATTGTTACGGTTCAACATCCCTTTCCTGTACAGCAGCTATTGTGTCGATTTACTGTACGGCAATGCCGGTGAGCCTGCCGGGGCATTGATCGCCAACCGTAGCGGCTGCCAGGCAATATGCGCTAAAATCGTCATCGATGCAACAGTGGATGCAACAGTGGCTCGGGCGGTAAACCTGCTGCCGAAAAGCGCCGGCGGGAAACAGCGCTATGAATACATAGTGGTTGGGAATGTCGGGAAGACAGACCAGCGGATTGTTGAATCCAACGAAATGCCTGCAAAGATTAAATTTGGGAAAGCAGAATACACCGCACGCCGCTATGTCTTTGAATTTCCCGATGCCGGAAGCGATTATGCCGCATTAAGCGCCATCGAACAGCAAATCCGCGACATCACATGGGACATCGAACAGGTGGATAGCGCCGACACGCTGTTTTATATTCCTTCCCAGCCTGTCAAAAATGCCGCTGCCGGACTTGTTGATGTCGGAAATATTCCCCTTGATGCGCTCCAGCCTCAAAACATAGCCAATCTCTACCTCCTCAACGGATATGCGGGCATATCACGCGAAACAGCCCGTCAGCTCCTTCGCCCTGTCTCACTGATGGAATTGGGAACACGCCTCGGTAAGGAAATTGCGATACGGGTCAAAACAGTCGCTGCATCGCAAAATCCCGACATCCGTCCGGGAAAAGGAAAAACCGTCAAAGCCATAGCCCGTGAAATCAGTTTGCCGCTGCGTTCGACATTCGACAAGGGAATGTTGAAACTGTCGGACAATTACCTGCCCGTATTGGGGGAATATGACATGATCGTGCTGGGTAGCGGCACAGCCGGCGCTCCGGCAGGAATCAGCGGTTCCCGGCAGGGGATCAGGACGTTGACAGTCGAATACCTCCATGGAATGGGCGGGCTTGGGACGATGGGACTGATCGGCTGTTATTGGGACGGTTTCCGCGAAGGATTTACCAAAGAAGTGGACGCCGGCGTATGCGCTATGGCCCCGGCCGACCATCCCCGGCAGAAAAAGAATTGTAATGAAAGATGGTGCTCCGACTGGAAGATGGAATGGTACCGTCGCGAAGTACGCAAAGCAAACGGCGACATCTGGTTTGGCGCGCTGGGATGCGGCGCCGTGACAGATGGCAGCCGGGTATGCGGTATCATCGTGGCAACGCCATACGGACGCGGTGCGGTATTAGCCAAAACGGTTGTCGACAGTACCGGAAGCGCCGATATAGCCATAGCCGCCGGCGCCGGTTATGATTATACGGGCAAGCATACGGTAGCCGTGCAGGGCGCCGGAATGGTATCCCGTAATCCCGACGATTATTACAACAACAACGACTGGACGTTTATCGACGATACCGACATTCCGGATATTTCCCGTGTGTTTGTAGCCGCCAAAGCCAAATACAAAGGCCGGTACGACCTGGTGAAGATACCGCAGACCCGCGAACGGCGCAGGGTCGTCGCCGAACACAATGTATCGGTGCTCGATGTCGTTAATGGACGCCGTTATCCGGATACCCTTTCGTACCATACAAGTTCGTTCGATACGCACGGTTACACCATCGACCCGTATTTCACCCTGAAGCCGCCGGAGAGAAGGCATAAGGTATATAATGCCGACGTTCCGCTGCGAACGCTCCTGCCCGAAGGTCTCGACGGGATACTCGTAACAGGCCTTGGCACCGGCGCCCACCGCGATGCCATGCCGGTGATCCGTATGCAGCCCTGCCTCCAGAACCAGGGATATGCTGTAGGCTACTTAGTTGCCGCGGCAGTCAAGGAGAAAAAGGATATCCGCCAGGTAGACATCAGGAAAATACAGCAGCACCTGGTGGATATGGGTAATCTGCCCGCCCGCGTACTAACGGATAAGGATAACTTTCCATTTGCAGACGCACAATTTGCAGCTGCTGCGGCAACTCTGCCGGGTGGAATGGGAGGACTGGAAGTTTTGCTGACCGACACCGCACGGGCTATCCCTTTGTTGAAGCAGCATTTTCAACAAAAAGCGGGTACGCGCGACCAGGTCAATTATGCGCACGTCTTGTCGATGCTGGGCGACACCAGTGGTTTGCAAGCCTTGATCAACGAAGTGGACAGCTTCACCGAATGGGACGAAGGCTGGGCATACACAGGCATGGGACAGTTCGGCCCGTGCATGAGTCGCCTGGATAGCCTGATTATGTCCCTGGGCGCCACTCGGAAAGCGGAAGCCCTGCCGGCCATCGTCGCCCATGCCAAACGCCTGACACTGTTGCACGATTTCTCGCATTTCAGGGCAATAGCTGTTGCTTTCGAAACCATCGGCAGCAGGGATACAGCTCCGGTACTGTACGATTTGCTGCAAATACCGGGCATGCGCCAAACGCCTGTTTCCACCTATCAGTTAGCTCGCAATTCGGCCGTTTTGGATGCCAACGACACCCTTGAACGTAACCGGGTATTGAAGGAATTGCACCTGGCGCGGGCGCTTTACCGTTGCGGCGACAGGGAAGGGCTTGGCGCATCCATCCTGCGGGCTTACGCCGATGATTTGAATAACCATTATGCGCGGCACGCGAAGGGAGTGTTGGGCGCCGTTTAACGATGCGAAGCTGCCGGCAAAGGTCGAAATAAACCTTAAACCTTATTTTTTTATGAAGCAATTATTCTTTACGTTGATTTTATGCTGTTTTGCAACAGTTTCTTTTGCACAGGGCAGTTACGACCTTGTGATTGTCGGGGGAACACCCGGCGGTATCATGACAGCTATTGCGGCGGCGCGCGAAGGTAAAACCTCCGTATTGCTCGAACGTACCAGCCATTTCGGCGGGCTTCCGGCCAATGGCTTGGGCGCTACCGATATCGCCACCCGTAAAGCCACTACAGGCCTGTTTAAGGAGTTTGTCGACCGTGTGCTGGCGCATTATGTCGACAAATACGGGAAGGATTCCGAACAGGTAAAGACATGCAGCGGCGGTTATCACTTCGAAGCATCGGTAGCCGAACAGGTATTTACCGAAATGCTGGCCGAACAGAAAGACAGGGTCACAGTCCTGGAGATGCGTCAATTCGATGCTGAGCCGCGCAATATAGATATGAGCAACGATGCAATTGTCGCCATCCGCATACTCAACCGCGAAACCGGACAGACGGAAGCCTACACCGGCAAAGTGTTTGTGGACGCTACCTACGAAGGCGATCTCGGTGCGGCGGCTAAAGTACCCTTCCGCCTGGGACGCGAAGGCAAAGATGAATTTAATGAACCCGGCGCCGGAGTGGTATACAAATACTGGGGCGGCACAGAACAGGACTGTAGCACATTCCAGGCCGATAATGCCGTACAGTCGTACAATTACCGGCTGTGTCTGACCAATAATCCTGCAAACCGCCTTCCGGTGAAAAAACCCGCCAATTATAACCGCGAAGAGTTTGCCTCGCTGGTGGAAGATGTATGGACCGGCTTGAACACCGGCTACCAGATGCAGCATGTGACCCCTGAAATGATGGAAGCCAACCGTAAGCACATTGCCAAAGGCAACCCGACCCAAATTCCAGGCGACCGCTGGGGCATAGGCAAAATCACCAATATGGTAGACCTGCCTAACGGAAAAACTGACGCCAACAATCAACACATGGCGTTCATCTCCACTGACCTGCCCGAAGAAAACTGGCCATGGCCCACTTCAGGCTGGGACTGGCGCGACCGTTATGCGCAGCGCCTGCAGGATTATATCACCGGTTTGATCTGGTTTGCCCAGAATGACAAAGCCCTGCCCGGACAGTTCCGCAACGCCTGTCTTGAATGGGGCTTTGCGAAGGACGAATATACGGATAACGGCAATTTCCCGCGCCAGGTATATGTCCGCGAAGGCCGGCGCTTCGAAGGCGAATATTTTTTCACGGCCAACGACGCCGTCCCGACAGTTCCCGGGCAACGTCCGCCGCTGCATGGCAACAGTATCACCGCCAGCCATTATGCGCTCGACTCACATGCCGTGCGTAAACGCGAACCCGGCAAAATCCATCTCGACGGCTTCCTCAGTTACCCCTCGGCTGTGTATACGGTTCCTTTCGGTGTGATTGTGCCTAAAGGTGTAGACAACCTGTTGATACCCGTACCCGTATCGGGCAGTCATATCGGTTTTTCCACTCTGCGCATGGAGCCGTGCTGGATGGCGCTGGGGCAAGCGGCCGGTATCGCTGCTTCTCTCTGCATCGACAACCAAACAAAAATCAAATATGTCCCGATAGACCAATTGCAGGGTAAACTTGTAAGACAGAAAGCTACCCTTTTCTTTTTCCGTGATATTACAGTAGACAGTCCCGACTTTGAAATGGCTCAATACATGGGTTTACTGGGTTATCTTCCCGGCTGGGAGGCTAATTTGGACGGCGCTGTAGATGCTGAAACCGCTATATTGTGGAGCGGCTTGAGCAAAAGAAAGGTGGATGCGGGTATATTGAGAAAAGAGGCATTGCAGCGGATTTACAAAGAAATCAGGGAATAATGCGTTAGCAACGGGCAGGTTGATATGTAATTATCCACACAAAACGTTATATAAGTACCCCCTGCTAACTTAGTTTATATTATTGACTGATGTTATGCAAGAGAATCGCATCTCACAATAAAGTACCGCGTAACATCACTTATTAATTAGCAAAATCCATTATAAAGACTATCTGCTAAATCTAAATAATATAAAATAATTTTGATGGCATACTTATAATCAAAAAAGATTTGCTTTCCCTTTTATGGAAACATCTTTTCAAAGATGTTTTTTGCCCTTTCCCTTTTATGGAAATGTTTTTTCAAAGATGTTTTGCCTTTTCCCTTTTATGGAAACATCTTTTCAAGGATGTTTTGAAGTTTCCCTAAAATGGAAATGCCTTTTCAAAGATGTTTTGCCCTTTCCCTTTTATGGAAACGTCTTTTCAAAGATGTTTTGAAGTTTCCCTTTTATGGAAATGCCTTTTCAAGGATGTTTTGCCCTTTCCCTTTTATGGAAATGCCTTTTCAAAGATGTTTTGAAGTTTCCCTAAAATGGGTGAAACAAAAAATAGAGATAATTAGGGAACATGAAATAAATT
>JAISDP010000074.1 GCA_031264715.1 Bacteroidales bacterium | reverse complement strand
GCCGTGAGGTAATCGAGCTGTCCGCTGGCTTCGAGTCCCCGGTTGCTCAGGCGCACTTCGGCGTGCAGGCGTGCGTTTTCGTAGGCGCTGATGGCCGAATCGCCGCTTTCGTAAATGAATCCGAGCGAATAGTCGGGCTGTACGCGCAAGCTTTGTCGCATATCGCTAAAGATGTCCGCCGAAACGAATTTGCCGCTTAAAACCAGCGATTCCTTCGTAAAATTGTCGATGCTGTCAATCACAAATGGATCCAGCTCGAAATAGAAAGATTCGGCATCGTAGGCGCCGCCGGCAATGTCGGTAGAGCCGTAAAACACGTATGAAGCGCTGTCGCTGTTGAGGATGGGAAATTGCTGCTGGCTTTGCCGTCCCGATTTATTGTCGGGCAGGTCGATCTGTATGCTTCCCGACAGTTTTTCGATGGCCGTTCTCAGCCGCTGTTGCCTGGGCTTTCCAAGCGCGTCCTTTTCGTCGGTGGGCACGTACATGTACAGCGAGTCCACGCGGTGGAGATTGATCTTAAAGTCGTCGTAATCGAAATGCAGCGAATCGCCGTATAACTCGATCTGTCCGGCATCGATGCGCCCATCTACTTCGAGGGCGCGGTTTTTTTTCATCACCACCTGCGGGTTTCGCGGCTTGATGACGACCTTTTGCGAATCGCTTACCATGAATCTATCAATGCCGTAGATGGTCAAATCGTGGTTTTCCACATTGAACAACGCATTTTTGGCAGGTGCGGTAATGGACGAATGGAGGTCGATCACATCGAAATCGGTCTTTTTGGCGGCGGCAGCCAGAAATTCGTACAGGCGGGGCTGTACTGTGGCCTCATCCTTATCGCCATCGAAAAGAATGAAGCCCAGCTTGGCGATTTCGATCAGTTGTGTACGCGCGTCGGATACCGATCTGCGGATATGGCCGGCATAAGCTTCGGCAGGGAACGTTTCAAAACCCCAGTTGGCAACGCATTGCCTGATGGATATCAGGGGATGTACGGCATCGAAATATTGCAGGCTTTCGAAATAACGCTGGTCAAAGTAGTTCTGCGAACGGAAGCGGGCGCGTCCGCCGGCCGATCCTCTCATCATGGAGAAACTCATCAGCGGCTCGTCCGTTTTCCAGATCAGTTGCTCGAAATCCATGTCCACCTTGTGGTATGAATCGTTGTAAGGCGCTTTGGACGAGGCGGCATCCGAACGGATAAAGCTCACTTCCCTGGCTTCCACAATGTATACGAACGACAGGTTGTTGTGGTATATGGAATCCTCGTTCAAATGGATATTGAGCGACACGTTGCGCGCATTGACGCGATCTTTCCTGAAAACAAAACTTTTCGATTTGACATCTATCCGCAGGCTGTCGCCTTTTTGTATCTGAATGGTCGCTTTTTCTTCGTCGGTGCCGGCGCCAATGCTGCGGGCTCCCTGTATCGAGATTCCGCCTTCGAAGTTAATATCCGGGTAGAGGTCTTTAAAGACAAATTTTTTGTTGTAGGTGATGAATTCGGGATAGATGGCCGTTTCCGGGTTTGAGTTGTGGCTCACCTTATCGATCAGCTTACCCATGACCGGCGTTGGGAAATACGTAGCATGTGTCAGCCATGCCGAGTCGACCTCATATTGCGACTGCTTCATATTGATGGCGTAGTCGTCCAGCCGTGCCGAAACATCGCCCGGCGCAAGCCCGGCGCGTTCCCAGGTTACTGTCCCGCCTTTGCCTTTCCATCGCTGTTCGTTCATCAGGAAGCGTCCGGCGGTCTGCCCGATCACGATACTGTCGCCTTTCGAAAAGCAATAAAGGTCGCAGCTGCCGACAATGACTGAGAGCTGGTCGTTGGTGAAGTCGAAACGATAATCATCGTTCGAGCATTTCCACTCGCTGCCGGCCGAGGAACAGATCAAACGCTTGTCCAGCAGGTTGAGCGTAGCTGTCATCAGCGTTTGCAACGAACTGGGGGTCGTGCGCCGGTCCTGACATGCTGCATCAACAGCCTTGATCCAGGCATCGTATCCTTTGCCTGAATTTTCGGGCTTTTTGAATGACAACATGCATCGCCAAAACATCCAATAATGAATGTTGCGGGCTTTTTTAACAAGAAATACGTTGGAAATACGGATAATATCGATCTTTTCGCCGCCGGTAAACACGCCGCCGGTCCAGTCGCTGTTGAATTGCGAAATCAAGGCCTTGTCGTCGTTCGATACATTGGCAGAAAACATTTCGGCTACAACTTCCGGATATTTTTCCGGATCTTCATCAAACTGCTTGGCTTTCTGCGCAAAACCAGGTGTGGCTATAAATACTGAAAAGAAGAATATGATGAGTTTTCTTGACATAGCAATGATCAAAAAAATGATGATGACTACAATTATATCTTACAATATGTTTTTACGTTTTTTTTTGTAAATCGTTTCGCAAATTTATAAAAAAGCTACAAAAAACAAGGATTCGAGTTTTTGGAGTCCAATGTGTAAATTTTATCCGCCTGTGGGTAAATTGGAATTTTCATGTACATTTACAGGAAAATTCAAAACATCCATGACAAAAGCAATCTTATGTAGCGGCTGCGAAAAGCAACTGATGATTTATGCTGTTGTCCTGCTTATCGGTTGCAGTCCGGCTGCAGCGCAGGAAAACGGTCGGGACGGGGATATGGACGCTGTCGTGCGCATGCTCAAACTGAACCCCGACAACTGCCCCGAAAATCTGACGGCAAAGAAAGCCTTGCCCGACATGGACGGTCACACGGTTTATGTCATCCTCGAAAACACCGGATCCGAAGATATTCCCGTATTCGACTGCCATATTGTGATCAGGGAGGATGCGACGGGCAAAATCATTTATTCGTTCTACGAAAAAGGCGCATGGGGATCAGATACCGTTGCCGTTAAGAGCATCGTAATCGATACGGCTCACTATATGACGAGCAAGGGTCAAAGGGCTTTCGGCGTAAGGGTCACGACAGTCGACAACAGCCGCGCCGCCCGGTCTTCGGAAACAACCATATCGCTGTTTGCGCCCCTTGATGGCAAACTGATTCGGATATCGAATAAATTCCCCATTCCTGAATTCCATCGTGATCGCGAACGCCTTGCGCAAAACAGGAAATACGTTGCGTGGTTTTTTCCCTCCAAGGTAACAGATGTGTACGGGGTGATGTTCAACATGTTTCCGAAAGATGCGGATGAATATCCGAGTATTTACGGCATGGAGCTTAACCTGTGCCCTATCCTCCTGTTTGCCCCTGTCATGCTGGCCACCTATTCGATGGTCCCCGAACTGCATGAGCCGATAGACTACTGTATTCCAGATATTATTGAATATGATGAATTTAAGAAGGTTTTCGGTTTGCAAGCAGGGCCGTTCAACATGGAATCTTCCGTTATTTACGGTCTGGACATCAACATTGGGGGCAGCTTCGAATCCATCGTCGACGGCGCGAGCGTTTCGGCCATAATGAACAAACACTATATCATCAATGGGCTTACCGTTGCTGTTATTGCCAATCATGATATCCGTTGCCGCGGCCTGCAAGTCGCATTCATCAATACCTGCCGGGATTTACGCGGTTTTCAATTCGGGCTTTGGAATAAGAATCAGAAAAGGTCGCTGCCGCTGATTAATTGGTGTTTCTCTGCAAAAAAGGGAAAAAAGAAGGATTGATCAGGTTTTCGGGGTTTTCAACTGTTGGATATTGCTTCGCCAAATCATGGCGGAGTAAAAAATTTCCGAAAAAGCCTGCGATTGAACGTTAATGTGTGTTACCGGCTTTATCCAGGCCAATGAATGTTGTAAATTTCTTCGGAACAGGGCTTTCAAAACGGCAGGCTGCACCGGTAAACGGGTGCCGCCAAGCCAGGACAGATGCGTGAAGCCCCATTCGGTTGATCGGGCTTGGCGAGCCGCCGTATTTTTTGTCGCCTGCCACACTGTGTCCCATCTGCTGCATGTGAACCCTGATTTGGTTCTTGCGGCCTGTTTCAAGGCTGATTTCCAACAGGGAGTATGCGCCGTTGCCCAACAGCAGACGATAGTCGGTAACTGCTTTCTGCCCGCCGTTGTCGCGGTTATCCGAGCGCATCTTGAGCGATTTCGCGTTCTCGCTCAGATAGGAAACGATGCGTCCATTCTTCGGATCGGGTGTGCCTTCCACCAGCGCCACATATTTGCGTTCGGTGACGTTCTCGTGCCAACAGCGCTGGATTTCCGTCTGAAAATCCTTGTTTTTGGCAAACATCATCACGCCGGAGGTTTCCCTGTCGAGGCGGTGCACCACAAACAGGCGGTTGCGGAGGTCTTTCGCTTTCAGGTACTGCAACAGTATTTCAAAAGCCGTTATTTCATGCTCCCTGCCTACTGTCACGGACAGCAGCCCCTCTTTTTTATCGATAACTATCACATCATCGTCTTCATAAAGAATCTGCACTTGCGGATGCGAAAAAGCAATGCGCCGTTTGGAATAATGAACCGCCACCAGATCATTTTCACGGAGCGCATGATTGTAGCGGGTTACGTACACCTCATTGACGCTTACCTGACCCCGGGCGAGCAACTTTTTAATATCGCTGCGGCTCACGTCGCTCATCTTTTTGATAAGGAAAGTCATTAATTCGAAAGGTTCCGAAACGCGGAAATACGTGGTTTTGTCCTTTGTGGGTTTTGCGTGTCGTCGGATGCAAGACAATTTATTTCCCATTTTGCTTTAATCGCGTAATTTCTGCAAGAAGAGCGGCCTGTTCCTTTTCGAGCTCTTCACGTTTTTCACGCTCCTTTTCGAGTTCTTTGCGCTCTTTTTCACGCTCTTTACGCTCCTTTTCGAGTTCTGCCGCAAGTCTTTCACGCTCTGCCCGGCCTTTTTCCCTGCCGATGGTCTCACC
>JAISDP010000021.1 GCA_031264715.1 Bacteroidales bacterium | reverse complement strand
ACCAGGTCGAATTGCAGCAGCAGTTCGTTGGTTTGTTCCACCGAATTGAACATCAGCACGTCCAGGATAGAAAGATTGGGGATAAAGGGGTCGTTGAACTGTTTATATTCTACCGGGCGTGATTTCAGGAAATACAGATCGATACCTGCTTTTTTGAAATCCTCTTTGCTGTATAAGGCTGTTCCGCCGATGGCGTTGATGTATTCGGTCGCTCCGAAGAGCTTGCAGTCGGCAATCAGTCGTTCCTTCGCCTTCAAAGAGCGGTCGCAGGCATCGATTTCACTTTCATACTCAAACACGGTATCAAATTTCAGGTATTCGGCAATTTTTATCAAGCTGTTACCCACGTACCGGGATAAGTTTTTATCCTCGCAACGGATGATTTCTTCCATCAACGGGAATACATCTTTGAAATAAGGCGCTTTCCTGTAATACAGATCAATTGTTTTCAGTAATTTGCGCTGATCGGGAAGCACCGTCACATCCCTGATCCACTTGTTGGGACTTGCGCCCTGGAGCAGTAAATGAAACATGAACGGTTTCCCGTCCAGCAACATGTAGTTCCGGTTGATCCAGCCTCCCTTGATGAAATTCACATCATCGGCGATTACATATTTGTCTACGTATTTCATCAATTGGAAATACCCGATATACGGCAAAAAATACGGTTGCATGATTCCTATTCTCATGATTCTTCATTTAAGGATAAAAAAATTATAACTTATAAGACATTATTATATGCTGAACCGGAACAGATTCACGTTTGTAACACGTGTTACAAACGCAAACCGGAACAAATTCACGTTTGCAACACGTGTTACAAACCCGAACCGGAACAGATTCACGTTTGCACCCGCGCCGCAAACGTGAAATTTTTAGACGGAAAAATATGATTCATCCAAGTTTATATAAATCCTGTTACTTAATTTAATGATAATGAATGTACTTTATGATTTCCCGAATCTGGCGATTGTTTGCAATACAATCTGTTTCATTTCCTTATAATCAGGCTGCTTCATGACTTCGTATATCCCGACGGTCAGGCCTGCGCCGACAGTCACCTGTATCATCAGCGTTACCCAGTTGCCCATATGCAGGAACGTTACGCCCCAGACAAGCGCCGACACCACTCCGGCAACCATCAGCAGCGGGAGAATATCCCATAACTGTTCCCTGGTGGAATAATGGATCAGATTCGCCGAATAGTAACTGTTCAGGAAAAAGCAGGCAAACGACATGACAATGGCGCCGATCAACAATGCCTCCACGCCGAGGAAAATCCCGATCAAAATGAGCGGAATATCAACGATCTGCTTGATGATTTCCAGCTTAAGGAACAGGTCCGACCGCCCTTTGACGGTGATGGCATTCAGGTTCATGGCGTGTAGCGGATAAAGCATTGAGGCGAAACACATCAGTTGCAGGTACGGTACGCAAGGCAGCCATTGTTCCTTGATCAGGATGGTAATCAAAGGTTCGGCGACGGCAGCCAGGCCCAACATCAACGAGAAGGTGACCATCATGGTGCTTTTGATCAGCTTCCGGTAGCCCTTCTTGAGTTTTTCCGGGTCGTCCTGTATGGAAGCCAGCACGGGATACGAAACCCGCTGGATGTTGGTGGTAAGGGTGGATGAGAAAATATTGTTGAACTGTTCGGCCCGTCCATAAAAGCCTAAGGTTGTTGCCGAGAAGAACTTCCCGATGATCAGGGAGTATATATTGCGTGAAGCGGCATTCAGCAGGGAGGACAGCAATAATTTGTATCCAAACCCGAACAGTTCCCTGAAACTCTTGATCGAAAATACCCAAGCCGGATGCCATTTGCCGGACAGCCAGATAAAAACGGCTGTGAACAAAGGTACTAAGACGCTGCGGGCGACCAGACTCCATATTCCAAAACCTCTAAATGCCATCGCAATGGCTATTCCACCGGATAACAGTTCAGCGCTCAGCGATATTTTGGTTTTGGTTTTGAAATCGATATTTTTGATCAGGAGCGTCAATTGTATGACGCTTGCGGCATTGATGATCAGCACAAGCCCGGCGACACGCAGGATGGAACTTACCCGCGGTTCGTTGAAGAAATCGGCAACCAGCGGGGCTGAAAAATAAAGAAGGATATACAAAACAATCCCTATCGCAAGGTTGAAAAAGAAAACAGTACTGTAATCGGCTTGCGTGCAGTTCTTTTTACGGATCAATGCCTGACCGAAGCCGCTATCGATAAAGGTAATGGACAAAGCTATGAAAATAGCAATCATCGTAACCACGCCAAACTCTTCGGGATCGATCAGGCGCGCCAATATGACCTGGACAACGAAAGCAATTCCCTGGGAGGCAAAATTATCTGCGAAGCTCCAGCTTAAGCCGGATAATGTTTTTTGTTTTAGCGAAGGCATTTATTCTGTTTTTTCCCTAAAAAAACGAATCGGGTTATTTTCCACTTTTCCAGTATTTGATCGATGAATACAGGAATCAGGACGCCTGCGATGACGCTGCAAACAAAAAGCGTCGGAAGATTGCCAACGCCCAGTTTTGCGAGCGCCTGCAGGCAGATTCCTTTGGCTATTGAATGGAACAGGTAAATCGTGTATGAGAAACCGCCTATCCAAACCAGCGCTTTTATTTTGACATGACTGTAAAACAATGCGGCAGATGCAAGTCCGGTACAGATACCCAACCAGGAATTTCTGCCATAGCTTGAATACCCGTCGCCGATGATTTGAAACCACACGAGTTGAACCAATACCATGCAGGTGATAAAAAGACACCATAAACCTGTTACAAGCCGTTTTTCCGACCATACCGCATTGAAGCGCCGTATACCCATGCCCAGCAAAAAGAACGGCAGTAAATAGATGGCGCCCTTCAATGAAAAGATGTTGGGAACAGCTTCCGGAATCAGCCATTCCTGGTATTTATACAACAAAATACTCGCCAAAAGGATGACCGCCCATGGTCCGATTTTTTCCAGCCACCGGCATTTGTCCAGTAAGCCGGCAATGATGAATAGCCAGAACAGGGAAGGCAGGTACCAGTAAACATTGTATGGAAAAACGAGTAATACCCATATTTTGCGGAGTTGCTCGCCGCCTTCACCACCGGTGATGGCTTTCAATACATAATATATGGTTGCTACCGCCAGCATGGGGATTAAAACCCTTTGCGACTTCTGTTTGGCAAACCGCCAAAAGCTTTGGGTCTTCAAAAACGGGCGAATTGCATAAACCCATCCCGCAATTAACGTAAACAGGGGCATTTGCAACTTGTCTATATTGAAATAGATATACCGCCAAATCGAATCGTCGCCAACTTTCATTCCACCCTGCACGCTGTCTCCTATCACATGTCCCATGACAACCAACAGTATCGCAAATCCGCGAAGCGTTTCGACATAAGGTGATTTTTGTGTCATAACAGGTATCCTGGGGTTTATTTCCATAACGATGAATTACTCCTTTTTGCGCGTTCCCATTTCACATCCTGCGATTTTTTCATATACCTGAAGAAACCGAGGTATACGGCATAATTCATGATCAAAAAGTAATACGGAACGAACAGTGCCTTGAGTTTGATCCGGCGATTTGCAAGAAACCGTCCCAGCAGGGCTACGGCATAAAAACAGACTTGCAGCCAGAAAACGATGGTGAAAAAATGGTACGAACACAAACCAGGCCGGAGGGACAGTGCGAAATTACTGACAAGCAGCAGCAGCAGGCACAACGGCGCCAGCGTCCACCGCAATACGCGGTGCGAAATATACTGGAACGAAAGTATTCCGTACTTGAAGATATTCAGCAGCGGAGCCAGGCGAACCATCGACTGGAAGCCGCCGGCGGCAATACGTACCTTGCGTTTCAGCTCTTCCCCGACGTTGGCCGACGAATCTTCGCAGGCGTATGCTTCCGGGTCGTACTGTGCAGTATGTCCTTTCATGGCAATGCGCAGGGAGATGATGAAATCGTCCAGCAGCGTATCTTCTTCCACTTCGGCGTAATACTCGCGGCGGATGGCAAACAGCTCGCCGGCAGCGCCCACTACCGAGTACAGGCGGGCATCGTAGCTTTTCAGGAACGACTCGTATTTCCAGTATAAGCCTTCGCCCGCACCCGCCGCCATATCCTTTTCGTTACCGAATATCCGTTTTTCACCCGATACGCAACCCACTCCCGGGTCGGCAAACAGGCGAACGATCCGCTTCACCGATTCCCTGCCCAACATGGTATTGGCATCGGAGAAGACAACGACAGGCGTGTCGAGAAGTTTCATCCCGCGGTTCATGGCGGCGATCTTCCCGGCGCGCACCGGCTGGTGATATACGGTAACCTCCGGGTATTTCCGCAACAAATCGGGCGTGCCGTCATCCGATCCATCGGTAACCCACACCAGTTTTAACCTGCCTTCAGGATATTCCAGTTCCATCGAATTTTTCACCTTCGCGTCCACACAGTCTTTTTCGTTGTAAGCAGCCACCAGGAGCGTCACTTCCGGGTAATCCCCAACCGCATGTTGCACGCGTTTCCCCTTGACCGCTTCCTTGATCCTGACCATCAGCCATAGCAGGACGGCATAACCGGCATAAGCGTAACACACAATAAATATCGACAACCAAAAGAGAACGGTCAAAAAACAGTACATCGCTGATCGCTTAAGGATGAAAAAAGATGGCACAGTACAGGTAAGCAAACATTTCATACACCACAGCCCGTGCGCCTTCGCTGGTTCGCCACCACTGCCGGGGATAATCGGCGCCGTATGAGATGACCCCGACATTCCACCCGTGCCTGAAAGCCTTGCGGTACAACAGCAACGACCGGCGGGCGTGTGTCCCCAGGCAAACAACATCCACTTTGCCCGAGGCGTAACCCAATGCTTTTAACCTTTCCATGGCGGCCACAGCCGTGGTATACGTCCTTTCCCTGTCCGTTTGCAGGGCAGGAGCGCTGACCACATGCAGCGAATCGACTCCGTTTGCGCGAAGATAAGCCGTATTGTAATCCGCATAACTGCCGTATCCGACGCAAAATTCTCCTTTCCTGACCGGCAGCCCGGCACATACGATCAATACGGACGGCTTGTTCTTCCATACAACCGCCACACTGTCGAGGACGTAATCGGGCACGTAACCCTCAACAACCAGCACGGGCGCATTGACCGGTTCGTTGAGGGCTAAAAAGTCGTGGATCGTGACGAACCAGATGTACGTCAGCAATGCAACGCCACCCGCAACCGTCAGCCATCCCCACAAGGTCAACCGCCTGCTCTTCCCGGTTCTTGTCAACTGTATCTTCATTTGCTGCTCAACGCCTGGTTACGAAATGCTATCGGCCCGGGTTCTCTTGTTGCCGGTAATGCTTTGGGTTCCGGCAGCTTGAAGAAATCCTTCTTGCCTACAAACCGGGGCAGGTAGCGATTGAAAAACTTGATGGATACGTACCCTGTCCCGCAAATTACGAAGAACAGAAACCATCCGTACAGGGTTTGATGGTCGTCGACATTGAAATGCCGCTTCACAAACGGATCGAGGAAAACGAGCAGCACATAATTCTGGATGATCACGTGCGAGGCGTATATCGTTAAGGAATTGGCGCCAAAGAACCTGAAAAATTCCATGATCCTGAACTTTTCCAGCTTGCTGAAAAGCCAGAAAAGCATGACGATAAGTGCAACGGACGGCACGAAATTATACAAGCGCTTGGGCGTCATGTTGAAATACGGCGCTTCCCAGTCAATCACCCGGCAAACAACAAACACAACCAGGCACGCGCCCAAAACTGCATACAGCTGCCTGGTGTTTCCGGCAAGCCATTCGAGCATTTTCCGTCCATAAAAGACGCCCAGCACGAAGAATAGCTGGTAGGTAAGGAATCTCCACATATGAAATACCTGTATCTGCATTTGTATCTTCGAATCGATATATCCCGCCGCCAGGTACAGAACAGCGCTGACCAGCAGGATGCAGTTCCGGTTGAGATACCGCACCAGCGGGTAATAGAACAGGTTGATGACGTACAGCACGATCAGGAACCACAGGATGTTGATCTTCATGTACGAATACTTGTCAAGCAGGTCGAAAACGCTGCCCCAGTCCACTTGCGAGAGGTTGAAGTGCACGGGGGTCAACTCGTCCCGGGTGATTGCGCAAATCCAGCTAATGAACCAGAAAAAAAGCAGGGGGATAAAAATCATGTTGGTTTTCCTGAGGAAGAATTCAGGAAACGGTCTGATTTTAAAAAATATACCTGATATGAAAAAGAGGATGGGCATCCGGAAGTCGTTTGCGATCCCGATAGAAAGGTTCAGGTGCAAACATACCACCCAGAGCATGGTAAATCCTCGAAGCATATCGATATACCCAACACGAAACTTTGCCATTTTAACGATCACTTAAAAAAATTAAAATTTGACGGATATTGGAAAAGCCGACGTTTTCGTTTCATGCGTCCCTTACGTATACGTATGAAGGCTACAAATGTTTCGCCTGTGCGTAGACTTTTTGATAGACGTTCAAAATTTGCTGCACGGCGTTGTCCCAGTCAAATTTCTTACACTGTTCAAACCCTGCGGTCACCATTTTTTCCCTTAGTTCGGGATGCGTTTCGATGTTTAGCATTTGCCCGGCTATTTCCTGATAGTTGTCGGGCGAGGCATACAGGGCGGCATCGCCCCCCACTTCGGGCATCGACGACACATTGGAGGTGACGACCGGCGTGCCGCAGGCCATGGCTTCGAGTATCGGCATACCGAACCCTTCGCGCCGTGAAGGGTAGAGGAACATGTCGGCCAGCGAGTAAAATATCGCCATATCGGCGCTCTCGATATATCCAAGCGTCCTGATGTGTTCCTTCAGATGATCCATGTGCCATTTTTCGAGCAGCGCCTTGAAAGCTTTCGGGTCGTTATGAAGCATTACCAATTGTCGCTTTTTGCCGGACTTTTCGAAATATTCGGCATAAGCGCGCACGGCATTGCCAACATTTTTGCGGGGGTCGGTGTTCCCGATAAAAGCGATGTAATGTTCGGGCAACCGGTATTTCCTGCGGAATGTATCCTGCGCCTGCGGATCGGTTACCGGATGGTAGCGTTCGTCGATTCCGTTGAGCGCCACCGTAACAAAGTCGGGCGGCACATGCAACATGCGGACAATGTTCTGTTTTTCCGATTCGGAAACCGTAATCAAATGCTTTGCCTTTTTAACGATGCGCGGTATCAGGAAGCGCCGGTACAGGTTTCCGAATTTCTGGTACCAGGTCTCGGTTTTTTTAAGGAATGTACGGTGTTCCAGGCTGATGGTATCGTGAAGAGTCAATATCAAAGGCTTTTTGCACCAAATGGGCGCTGTATTGGCCGTGCAGTGCAGAATGTCGATGTCCATCCTTTTTACAGCCGCAGGCAGCATCAGCTGTTCCCACACCGGGTATAACCTGCTTTTATTTTTGTGTATGGTGAAATTTGCTGTTTTGTCGATGCAAGCGTCAGGCCCCGGCGCCACGTAGACAATATATTCATTCGCCTGATCCATCTTTTGGAGACGCTTGATCCATTCGAGCACAACAATATCCATCCCGAATTTCTTCCGGCGGTAAATTCGCTGCGCATCCAAACCTATTCGCATTGATTGAGTGTGTTTTTGAAATGAATTGTTTGGGCAAATATAAAGATGATTATATTGCTTGTTTTTATTATTATACGAACTGTTTTATTTTACGAACTATTTTGCAAAAAGTTTTAAAAAAGCCTGTCATTTTTGTGAATTTTGAGGTTGCTTTCCTTGTCGCCATAGTCGCAGTTTAGTTGCGAAAAGTCCTGAAAACCCAAAATACTGCCATTTTGTCGCCTCGAGCAAGGTTTTTGTCAGTAAAAGCGAGGATGGAGGTTCTCTGAGCGAGGCAAAAAAAATCCCCCTCCCAAAACCGCTCGGTTGCATGGAGGAGCTTCTACAGTTTTTTATCCATGAATGAATCATTGATATGGCATGTGCGCGGGCTATGTATATTTCCCGTCAGGGCAACCATATCAATAGAAAAAGGATGCGCCGCCGCCGGACCAAAACCTCGTAGGAGGGTTCACATGATGAATCTCCTATGGAGATTGGCGGATGTTTTCCGCATTGATTTCTATGGATATGAATGCCCTGACGGGCAACGTTCCATCGTCCGGGAAATCCCGTCAGGGATGCCATACCGGTAGCCGGAAAA
>JAISDP010000002.1 GCA_031264715.1 Bacteroidales bacterium | reverse complement strand
CCCTGTTCAATCAGTTTTTCACGGAAATATTTCTCCAATACCTTGCCGCTAAAAGTGGCATAATCGCGCTCAATGATTTTCCTCAACTCGCCAAACTGCCCGATTTCTACAATATGGCTGTACTTGTATATAAACCGGAACCAATGATTTCATTTTCTCTATTGTAAAACTTCATATCTGAAAAATGGTTTTACCGTTCCGAAATGGCGAGTTCCGAAACGGTGGTTTCGGTTGCAAAGATACAAGTTATTTTCTTCCTGAAAAAAACGTGTAACCCAATATTTCAAAGAACGCTTTTTATATAAGACGTCGTCTTGCGTCGAGGTTAGACGCAAGACTGCGTCGAGATTAGACGCAAGGCTGCGTCGAGGTTAAACGCAAGGCTGCGTCGAGGCTCGACGCAGCAGTACGTCTTATCCCTGTACAGCCCGGCGTCATTCGACCACCAGCGGCGTATCGTAAACGATGGTGCGCGCGACTTTCAGCAGCGTACTTCCGTTCGAGAACCTTGTTACGATTTGCAGCGTGTAGGTTCCTGCCGGCAACGGAGGAACGAGCGCCGTAAGCCGTTTCGGGTCGTTCTGTGAAAGCTGCGTTACCTGCGTTTTCCCGCCGTTTTCGTCTACCAGGAAAACGCCTGATTCGGGTTCGTCGAGCGGCGCGATGCGCAGTTTGTCGCCGGAGATGACCATGATGCCGCCCGGCGTGATGTGCCCGTCGACAGCTTTGGTAGCAGCGTCGGTAACAAGTCCGACGTATGCGCCGCTGTCTTTCACGCCGAGTATTTCCATCTTCACGTTCGAGAGTCCGTCGCGCAGTGCGGCTGTGGGCGAAATGCTGACGGTTGCCTTCTGCCGGGCGGGGTCAACCGTCCGTTCGGCGCCTGTCCACAGACCTGTTACGGTCGGCGCGATATGTACTACGCCGTCCTGTACCGACGAGCCTGCGAACACCGATTCGAGCACAATACCATCGCGTTCGTTGAGTATTGACAGAATCGTTTCGTAGCGCAGCTCGGAACGTTCCTTGACAATGCGGCTGGCAATGTCCTCATTGCGTATCGTATGTCCCATGGTGGAAACTTCGCCTGTATAATCGTTGTCCACGTCCTGCGTCAAGAAATTCAGACGCAGCCATATTTTCCAAATGTATTCAATTGCTTTTGCCATTTTATTCTTATTTATATTTTATTCTTGATTTTAATAAATGGGGATTACTTTTACAGGGCAATCCCCATATTATCAGGCAGGTTTTATTCAATAACGCTTTCGTCGACAACAGCGTCCTCCCATTTTTCCCATTTGGGCGTGGCGGGATCGTAACCGTCATAGCCGTAGTTTTGATTGAGTTTGCCTTTCTTGTTGGCGGTAATCGCAGAGCTTGGAACAGGCCAGTAAATATTGTGTTTGGCAATGGAATACGTTTTGTTGCGTATGCCTACGCCTTTGTTATAATAGCCATATTGCGTCAGCCGGTGATACCAGAAACTTTCTATCTCTCCGAGCCTGTCGGCATCGGCTGCAGCGAAGTTGCCGAAATTGTCGGATTTACTGGCTAAGGCAAGGCTGCGCGAGATGCGGGTCAGTTCCACATTGCGCCATTCTTCAAGGTACAACTCGCGGGCGCGTTCATTGGCAATGTCGTCAATACCGACTGTGGTGTAGAGTTGCGAACACTGCGCCCGGCTCCGTACTTCGTTTACATCGGCGGCGGCTCCGGTAAGATTGTCCGTCTGTCCCAGATAGAATTTGGCTTCGGCGCGGAGCAGGTAGGCCTCGGCAAGGCGGTACAGGTACCAATCGGCATTGCCACCGGTGGTGGCGCCGTTGAACTGTTCGGAGGCCTGATTGGCTTCTGCCGCTACGTCGTGCATGTACAGTTTGTAATGCGGCCAGTCGTACCATATCTGATTGCCGTTGTTGGTTGATGCAGAGTTGAGCGTAAAGCCGTCTTCCAGTCGGATATTTTTGCCGTACGATGTGCTGGTTTTTTCATTGCATTTGAGCGAATCCATCCGTCCCCAGTTTCCCACCGTACTGTTGTGGCGCAGGTCGCCTTCGTCCATTATACCATTTACTTCCCACACGTCTTCCTGAGCGAAAGTTGTCAGATGGTAACAGCCGATACCGCGCCCTATTGCCCTCGTATAATCGAGGTTGGCAGTATAATTGCTGTTGTTGCGCGCCCAGTTGGTCACGGCGTTCTTTCCGTCGGGCGTTTTGATGTTGGCGTTGTTCCACATCGGGCCGAACACGCGCATGGTGTAGAACGGAATCATCGACTCTGCCGTTGCGCCGCGGTTGGGCAACCCCATAATCACTTCCTTGTTGGCGGCAATGAGCTTGTTTTCGGCACGGTGCAAGTCCCAAATCACATTGCGGGTTACAGGCCATGTTTCGGGCGAATAATTTTGAATGAACGTACCGAAATTGCTTTTCATCAGTTCGTATCCCGACTGGTCGATGAGGATATCCGCCTGGTCTTTCGCCTTCTGAAACTGTCCCGTCGCCAGATAGCATTTGATAAGCAGCATCCGGCAAGCGCCCTTGTTGACCATTCCGACATAGGTCATATCCTTTTGTTCGGGCACCCATTCGACGGCAAATTCCAAATCCTGGGTTATCATATCCAGAATCGCTGCTGTTGTGGTGGAACGGTAGGTGAACTTCGGCACTTCCGGAATCCTGGTTATCAGCGGGACGTCGCCAAACTGGAATACAAGGTTGTAATAACGATACGCGCGATGGAAGTATGCCCGCCCTTTGTAGGCGTTTTTGGTGGCTTCGTCCAGTCCCTCCACTGCGTCAATGAAGGTCAGGATGGTATTGGCTCCCTTAATGCCGTTAAACCCTTCCGTCCAGTAGAACGGGCGGAAGTCGCCGCCTTCGTGTCCCAGATCTTCTTGTGTGGGATTCAGTTGTACGTCGATATTCGACAGGATGTTGTTGCCCACGTCCGCTTTGGTGGCGACGCTCATGTCCGAATAGACATACTCCGTTGCTATGGGCGCGGAATTGCTGTTGGCGTTATAGTGCGTCCAATTGTTGCGCAGGTTTTTGTCGCAGTTGGCCATCGCCGCCTGCAGTCCCGATTCGGTGCTGAACGTAGTGGTCGGCTCGTAGAACGACAGCGGGTCGGGTTTCAGGAACTCTTCGGAACAGCCATAGAAAAAGGCCGAACCGCATAGCATAATTATGAGCGCCGTTAATGAAAGTGCGCTTTTTTTGTTTTTATATAATCGTTTCATATTCGTTTTAATTTAGAAATTTACATTTAATCCAAGCATAAAAACACGGGTTGCCAGACCGCCGGTTTCGGGGTCGCCGTATTCCCAATCTTTTTGCCAGACGGCCACGTTACGGATAGAGCCGAAGATTTTCAACCGGTCTATTTCCAGTTTGGAAGTCCATGATTTGGGTAAAGTATATCCCACGGAGATATTTTCCAGGCGGATAAACGAGCGGTTGTGAAGGCGGGGCGCACCTGTTGCTCCCTGAGGCCCCGAAGCATCCAAACGCGCGTAGGTGCTGGAAGGATTTTCAGGCGTCCAGTATTCCTTGGCAAAGATGTTATAGGCGTTCGTTACGCGCGAGCCGCCATTATCGTTGTTCAGGTAATTGGTTTCGGTCGATTTGTGTCCCATGTAGGAATAGATATTAAACGAGAACGTTAAATCTTCCCACAAGGTAAATTCATTACGCAGCGACCAGTGAAAGGGCGGAGCGGTCTGCCCCAGAAATTCTTTGTCCTTGTTGTTATAGACAGGGGTGATACTGCCGTCGGCATTTACTACATCATCGTCGGTGTAGTTGTTGGCCACTTTAGGGTCGCCCGGTTTCTGTCCGTACTTGGCGGCTTCGTCTATTTCGTTTACTTGCCAGATACCGGTTGTACGGTAATTCCAGATAGTGCTGATAGGTTGCCCGATAAACCAGCCGTTCGTTTCATCGTCTATTTCCTTCGTTCCGGTAACATTTCCGTTTTCGTCAAGTATATCCTCGTCTTCGTAATAGAGGTGCTTGATTTCGTTTTTGTTGTATGACAATCCGAGGGTCGTGCGCCATTCAAAATTCTCGTTTTTGATATTGACGGTATTAACGGAAAACTCAAACCCGGAATTTTGCACTTCGCCGAGGTTGGTGGTAATGCTTGCAAATCCTGCGAAAGCTGCCAGCCGCTGATTCATAATCATATCTTTGGTAGTCGCCTTGTAATATTCCAAGCTACCGGATATGCGGTTGTTGAGGAAACTGTAATCCAAACCGATATTCCATGCCTGCGACTTTTCCCATTGCAGATTCGGGTTTGCCAGCCGGTCCATGATTAAATAATTCACGAGATAAGTGTTCGTACCGGTTATATATCCCTGCATAGAGCCTGTTCCGCCGCCAAGGTTGGCAAGCGATACGTAAGGGTCGTTGAGCGAGCGGTTCCCGTTTTCGCCCCACGAAAGGCGCAGTTTACCGAAATCCATCGGTTCCCATTTGAAGAATCCCTCGTTTGTAAACGTCCAGCCCAGCGCTACCGACGGGAAGGTGGCGTAGGGATTGCTTTGTCCGAAAGCTGAATACCCGTCGCGGCGGATAGAAGCCGTAATCATATAGCGGTCGGCATACGAATAGAATGCACGCGCCAGCAAAGCGTCGGCGGTTTGGTGCGTATCGGTCGATCGGAAATCGCTGTCGGCCTTCGTACCGTTTGCCGTATTGTGCAAGCCCAAAGCGTCAGAAGGCAAAATATTCTTTGCCTCAATGCGGTCGAGCCACGATTGGCGTTCTTCGGCTTCCTGCGCCAGGGTTAGCATGACGTGGTGTTTCCGGTCGAAAGTATAATCCCAGTTGATAGTATTGTTGAGCGACCAGTCTAAGCGCGTTGTCTGCTCGCGGTTTACCTGACTGTCCTTGGCCGTGCGCGCGGGGTGGTCGCTCGATACAAAATACCGATCGTAGAAAAACTGGAAGCGCGGCGAGGCATTGAACGAGTAGGTGATATTAAACGGCAAATGTACCTTCGCATTCAGTATTGTATTAAATATGGTATAACCCTTTTCCAAATCCAGGTACTGCCGGTTGAAGTCGTAATTGTACTGGTAAATGGGGCCGTCGCCCATCGGACGGTATATCAAGTTGCCGACGGCATCGTGGTGCGAAGCGTAGGGCGAGTTCCATATCTCGTTTTCATCCCAATAGTTTGTGCCCAGTCCCACCTGTATATCGCCGTCGGTACGCCTTTGGAAATTGACATTGGCGCCTACTTCGAGCCATTTGGTTACCTTGCCTTCCAGTTTCATGTTGGAGCGGATAGCGCTGTATTCATTTCCCTTCACGGCGCCATCGTTGCTGAGGTATCCGAAGCTCAGGTAGTAGTTCATCCTGTCGTTAGCGCCGCTCACGTTGACATTGTAGTCCTGGTTGAAACCTGTTTGGAACACGTTGTCGAACCAGTTGTAAGTCCGTCCGGCAAGATAGTTTTCGAGCAGCAGGGAACTGACATTCATACCGAGCCGTTTGGCGTAAATGCTGGCGTCGCTTTCGCCATCGGCGTTGGTGGTATAAGCCCGCCAGTCGTCGAGCGAAATGCCGTACTTGGACAGGTTTTCGGGACGTTCATAATAACCCGGATTTGCGATGTACGTGCCGCTTGGGTTTTTCGCCTGATAAGCCTCGTACTGCCCTGTAGCCGGGTTTACGCCGTAGGTGAGGCGTCGCTGCCAATCCTCGCGGTACTGTATATACCCTTCGGCGTCGAACACTTCGCGGTAGGCGCTCTTCTGCGTGAAGCCTATGCTTGTAGTAACGTTCACCGAAGGCTTGCCGATCTTGCCTTTTTTAGTTACGACAATCACCGCGCCGTTTGCCGCTTTTGCCCCGTAAATGGCGGCTGCGGAAGCGTCCTTGAGAATGTCGATTTGCTCAATGTCGTCGGGATTGATTTCCGACAGCTCGCCGTAAAACATCATTCCGTCGAGGATAATCAGCGGGTCGTTGTGTCCGCCGTCGGTATAAACCGAGCGCTGCCCGCGGATTTGCATCGAGCCGCCGCCCTTGGCCGAAGCGTCATAGCCGACGTTCAACCCCGGCGTACCGCGCAGGATGTCCTGAACGGTCTTTGGGTTTTCGTTGGCGATGCGGTCGGGACGGATTTGCGTAACAGACCCGGTGAGGTCTTTCTTGCGCATTGTCCCGTAACCCACTACCACTACTTCATCCAGGGTCTTCATGTCTTCTTCCATCACAATGTCAATGACCCGGCGATCGCCCACCATGATGGTTTGCGGCACGTAGCCGATATAGCTGAACTGCAATACGGACTGTGAATCGGGCACATCTATTGTATATGTGCCGTCCGTATTGCTGACCGTACCCCTGGTTGTGCCCTGGATACTGATGGTCACTCCCGGCAGGGATTCGCCCGCCGGGTCTTTTACACTTCCGGAAACGGATATCTGCTGCGCCATAGCCCAGATACAGCTTCCGAACAACAGGCAAGCAAGAAGGCTCGCTTTCTTCAAATGATTTTCACTTAGTGATTTCTTCATGTTTTGAACTTTTTAAAATTAGCTTTTTTATTTATCTATCTCTTATTTAATTTATTAATTCTCCGATACATTTAGACCTCCTGTTTTGAACTGTCTCATCCCCGGCGGTGATACATCATCATCCCTTGCGGTGACGCCCCGTCATCCCCGGCAGTGATACATCATCATCCCTTGCAGTGAGACCCCGTCATCCCCGGCGGTGATGTCTCATCATACTATGCTGTGGGTATATTGCAGGCAAGGACATATTCAAAAACATAAGTGCGCGGTTCTTTCAACAGCGTATTGCTGGTAAACTGCGTAACGAGGCTTACCTTGTAATCGCCCGCGGGCAGGCTTGCCGGAACGATAAACGTTATCCGGGACGGTTCGTTGACGGCAATCGAAGTTGAAGGAATGTCTACCACCGCGCCGCTGTTTATCTCGGTCAGGTGAAGTCCTACTCCCGGAGCGTCTCCGGCAATCCTGATTTTGACGCCGGCCAGGTTGACGGCTCCACCCGCAGTGATGACAGCGTCGGTTTCGCCCGAAACGACATCGGTCAGCGTATTGATATAAGTGCCGGACGCCGCCATGCCGATCACTTCGACGGCAATGGTTTTTACTGCTTCGCGCGCCTCGGCGGTTGCTATTGCGCTGAGTACCAGATTCTGTTCGCCGTCTTTCCATGCCGGATGATCGCCGGTGAAAACGCCGTTGACTTTAAGTCCGTAGTGCGACAGTCCAAACTCCACCTGTTTGGCGTTGCATACTTCTTCCAGCGCAACCTCTTTCAGTATTTCATAAGCGGCTTTCATCGTGACGGCGTTAATGTCCGACCGCCGCGCCACCGCTATCGCAATCAGGTCGTCAATTTTCAGCGACCCCGTTGATACTACCCGACCCGAACGGTCGTCTTTACGTGATGTGATCAGCAACTCGTAGAGTTCTACAATCACTTTGAA
>JAISDP010000319.1 GCA_031264715.1 Bacteroidales bacterium | reverse complement strand
CTCTTTTATTTTAACGGATAACCGTTCTGCAACATTTGTCGCGCTTGTAAGCAGGCCAACATTGAAATCAAGATAAATAACAGGATATTGTGTCCAGTCTTTTTCAAGTCTGGCAATTGCCAAACCGTCAAAAAGCTCTTTTTTGCCTTCAAAATAGGCTTTGAGCGTGGATAGAAACAGACTCTTCCCAAACCTGCGCGGGCGAGCAAGAAAATAGGGTTTTCCCTGTGTTACCAGGCGATAGAGATATTCGGTTTTATCTACATACAGGAAGTTTCCTGTACGTAAATCCTCAAAATCCTGTATGCCGATGGGCAGTTTTCTTACTGTATCCATGATCAATAATAAATTACAAGTTTACCAAATGCAAAAATAATGAATTTATTTGAGGTACAACCGTATTTTATCCTTGACGGGATTTCCACCGGATGATGCAACGTTGCCCGTCAGGGCATTCATAGCAATAGAAAAATATAGCCCCCGAATCAAAACCCCGCATGGGGTTTCACATGATGAATCTCCTATGGAGATTAGTTGATGTTTTCCGCATTGATTCTATGGATATGAATACCTGACGGGCAACGTTTTTGTTTATTTAATGCCGAAAGGCATCTGATATTGATAACTAGCGTAGGGCAACGCATCTTTGTATATCGTAACTCTTTTTAGTCGGACAGCAGTGATTATTTATATATAAAGTCTGCTATAAAATCAGTATTAGTTATTATTTTTGCAGTGACGTAATTTTTTATCCCTATACTTCATGAAACATTCTTTCCAGTTTCGCCGGTTGGTTATGTTATGTACTGTAGCCATCTTGTGCCTGTTGAGCCTTCCATCCAATGCTAATGACACTATTCCGGTGGATGACTTTGGGTATGTACATCCGGGTAAAATTGACTCCGCCGGGAACAGGTTAATTTATGTATTCGACCTCAAGAAGGAGATTGGCCCTGCTACGTGGCGTACTACCATGCAGGGCATCGACCGGGCGGTAGCAATGAAAGCGCACCTCATCATCATCCACATGAATACATATGGCGGCATGGTGGATGCTGCCGATTCCATCCGCACCAAGATACTCAATTGCCCCATTCCCGTGTATGTGTTTGTCGATAACAATGCTATTTCGGCAGGTGCGCTGATTGCCATTTCAGCCGATAAGATTTATATGCGCGAGGGCGCCAGCATCGGTGCGGCTACCGTAGTGCACCAGACCGGTGAGGCAGCGCCGGACAAGTACCAGTCGTTCATGAGGTCGATGATGCGCGCTACCGCCGAAGCGCACGGCAAGGATACCATCGTCACCGGGCGGGACACCATTTACCGCTGGCGTCGCGATCCGCAAATCGCCGAAGCCATGGTAGACCCGAGAGTCGTGGTAAAAGGCGTGATAGACTCAACAAAAGTACTCACTCTCACCACTGAAGAGGCTATTAAACTCCGTTATTGCGAAGGTAAGGCCGAAAAACTCGAAGATATCCTGGCCGCCAACCATATCAGCGACTACCGGATGGAACGTCACGTATTGTCACCGCTGGAAAAGGTGATACAATTCCTGATCAATCCATACCTGCAAAGCCTGTTGATCATGCTCATCATCGGCGGCATATACTTTGAATTACAGGCACCTGGGATCGGTTTCCCGCTGGCAGCAGCCGTTCTTGCCGCTTTGCTCTATTTCGCACCGTTATACCTCGAAGGGCTTGCCAATCATTGGGAATTGCTGATCTTTTTAACGGGACTGATCCTGATCGGGATCGAAATATTTGCCTTGCCGGGATTCGGGGTGGCGGGCGTTGCGGGAATCATCCTGATGGTGCTCGGCCTCAGCCTGGCCATGGTGGACAACCTCGTTTTCGAATGGGATTTTACCGCCGGGTTGATCGCCGTTTTCAAATCCATCTGCATTGTCATCGGTTCGGCGACCCTGGCGCTGGCGCTTTCGATATGGCTTGGCAAGTCGTTCCTCGACAACCCGCGCCTGAAAAGAGTCATGCTCATGGCCGAACAGCGCAGTTCGGAAGGATACGTGAGTTTCGACGATTTATCGGGACTGATCGGCGTCGCCGGAACAACGCGCTCCATGCTGCGTCCTGCCGGGAAGGTGGATATCGACGGGAAACTGTATGACGCCATTTGCGAAACCGGGTACATCAATTCCGGCGAACAGGTAAAAGTAATCCGGTACGAAACCGGACAGTTATATGTCATCAAAACAAATTAACACCATCAATGACCTCTATTAGCATCCTGTTAGCCGCAGCTGCCGGCGCCGGCTTTATCCACACGATCCTCGGCCCCGATCATTACGTACCGTTCATCGTCATGTCCAAAGCCCGTAACTGGAGCCTGAAACAGACCTTATTCACCACTATGTATTGTGGCTTGGGGCATGTGGGCAGCTCCATCGTCATCGGCTTTGCAGGAATTGCGTTAGGGTACGGTATTTCTCATATTGAAGGCGTTGAATCGGTTCGCGGAAGCCTGGCCGGATGGGCGTTTTTTGTTTTCGGTTTTGCTTACATGGCTTGGGGTATTTTCAAAGCCATCAAGAACAAGCCGCATACACACATTCATTCGCATGGCGGGGAGATGCACGCACACCAACATGCGCACCTCACTGATCATGCCCACATACATCCGAAAAGTACGAAAATGCTGACTCCATGGGTATTGTTCATCATATTCGTATTGGGGCCATGCGAAATTTTGATCCCGTTGGTGATGGTGCCTGCAGCTAATCACGACACCAGCGGCATTGTAGCTGTTTCGCTGTTGTTTTCCATCATCACCGTACTGACCATGTGTGCAGCGGTGACTATCGGGTACTATGGGCTTAAAGTACTCCCCACGGCAAAGATCGACCGGTTTATGCACGCTATTGCCGGTGCAACTGTCTGCCTGAGCGGTTTCGCCATCCTGTTCCTGGATTTATAGACTCTTAATTCTTTTGTATCTTTGCAGCATGTATAGCAAGAATTGGATTGTAAAACCGATGCCTGATACGGCTGTGGTAAAACATCTTATGGAAATATTGGGTGTTGACGGTATATTGGCGGCGCTATTGGCTCAGAGGGGAATACGGGATTACAACAGCGCCAAGGCATTTTTCAGGCCGGCATATGAGCATTTGCACTCTCCTTTCCTGATGAAGGACATGCAGCGTGCTGTCGACCGCATAGACCACGCCATCCGTCATCGCGAAAATATCATGGTATATGGCGATTACGATGTGGACGGGACAACGTCCGTGGCGATGGTATACTCCTTCCTGAAAAAGATATATCCGGATGTGGATTATTACATCCCCGACCGCTATACCGAGGGTTATGGGGTTTCCTACAAAGGCATCGATACGGCTGCCGCGGGTAATTTCAAGCTGGTCATTAGCCTGGATTGCGGTATCAAGGCAGTGGATAAAATCAAATACGCCAATTCAAAGGGCATTGACTTCATTGTATGCGACCATCATTACCCCGGGGCGGTATTGCCGGCAGCGTTTGCCATCCTCAACCCCAAACGCGCTGATTGCAACTACCCATACAAGGAACTTTCGGGATGCGGCGTAGGTTTCAAATTGTTGCAGGCATACGCGCAGGTGTTCAAAATACCCATGGAAGACGTGTATGCATACCTTGACCTGGTGGCTGTGAGCATTGCTTCGGACATTGTGCCGATAGACGGTGAAAACCGTGTGCTGGCGTCGCTGGGTATCCACAAGCTGAACGAAAACCCTACCCTGGGCTTGAAATCCATTGTGAAGATATCGGGACTGGAAGGGTCGCAAAGGCAGGTTGACGACATCGTTTTCAAGATCGGCCCGAGGATCAATGCTGCCGGACGGATGAAATCGGGGAAGCATGCAGTGGAACTGCTGATATCGGATGAGGAGAAAACTGCCAGAGATGCCGGCGTGGAGGTCGACCGGTTTAATACCGACAGGAAAAGCGTCGACTCCGACATTACTTGCCAGGCGCTACGCATGCTCGCCACCGATCCTGAACAGGAATTTCGCAAAACGACGGTTCTTTTCAATCCTTCATGGCACAAGGGCGTGGTGGGAATTGTGGCTTCGCGCCTGATCGAAACTTATTACCGGCCAACAGTGATTCTTACCGAATCCAATGGCATGGCTACGGGTTCAGCACGCTCGGTGGAGGGTTTCGACCTGTACAAAGCCATTGATGCATGCAGCGACCTGCTCGAAAACTTCGGCGGACACATGTACGCGGCCGGCGTAACGTTAAAAAAGGAAAATGTGGCTGCTTTCAGCAAGAAATTCGAGGATGTGGTGGCGGCAAGCATTACTGATGAACAGTTGACGCCGAATATCGTGATTGATGCGGAAATCGACTTTGCGGATATCAACCCCAAGTTCATGCGCATCTTGAAACAGTTCCAGCCATTCGGACCCAAAAACATGTCGCCCGCGTTCCTGACACGCAATGTGGTAGATACCGGAAATGCAAAAATCGTTGGCAAATGCGGCGAACATCTTAAACTCGACCTGCGGCAAACAAACAATCCCCAAATTATATATCCGGCCATTGGCTTTCAGCAAGGCGAACATTACCCGATTGTACATTCGGGCATACCGTTCAATATCTGTTATGCCATTGAGGAAAACACATTCAAGGGCGAAACAAGGATACAATTACAGGTCAAAGACATTAAAAGCAGTAGTAAGTAATTTATAGCCCCCGACCCTAAGGGGGCTGCGATATTCAATATTCAATTAGCAATGATAGATACAAACGGGCTCCGGGTAAATGATATGGCCGTGAAGCCGCTGAAAGTTTATATCGAAACATACGGTTGCCAGATGAACGTGAACGACAGCGAGGTGGTAGTTTCCATCCTTGCCGGCGAAGGTTATGGCATAACAAAAAAACTGTCGGATGCCGACCTGGTACTGGCGAATACCTGCTCGGTGCGCGAAAATGCCGAGCAACGGGTACGCGGACGCTTGGACGTGTTCCGCATGGAGAAGAAAAAACGTCCGGAACTGATCATCGGTGTTATCGGTTGCATGGCCGAACGCTTGAAAAATCAACTGCTGGAAGAAGAAAAATCGGTTGATCTGGTGGTTGGCCCCGATGCCTACCGCGACCTGCCCAACCTGGTGCGCAGCGCAGGTACCGGCTTGAAAGCGATCAATGTGCTGCTTTCGCGCGAAGAAACCTATTCGGATATCAGCCCGGTACGAATGGATAAGAACCACGTATCGTCATTCGTTTCCATCATGCGCGGATGCAACAACTGCTGTGCGTTTTGCATTGTTCCGTATACGCGCGGAGCCGAGCGCAGCCGCAGCATTGATACCATCTTGCGCGAACTGGGTGAGCTGTCCGAAATGGGCTACAGGGAAGTAACGCTGCTGGGGCAGAATGTCAACTCGTACCGGTGGGAAAAGGACGGCAGCGGCACCATCGGCTTTGCCGGGCTGCTCGAAGCGGTTGCCGGAGTATCACCCGATATGCGCATACGTTTCTCAACATCGCACCCTAAGGATATGACCGACGAGGCGCTGCATGTAATGGCGGCGCACCACAATATCTGCAAAAGTATTCACCTGCCGGCGCAATCGGGCAGCACGCGCATACTGGAACTGATGCGGCGCGGCTATACGCGCGAATGGTATCTGGATCGCATCGAAGCAATCAAACGGATTATGCCGGCTTGCAGTATCTCTACCGACCTCATTGCCGGCTTCTGTTCCGAAACGGAAGAAGATCACCGCGACACGCTCTCGTTGATGGAACAGGTGCAGTTCGATTATGCGTTTATGTTCAAGTACTCCGTCCGTCCCAACACGCTGGCTGCACGCAAAATGACCGACGATGTGCCCGAAAAAGTGAAAACGCGCCGGTTGCAGGAAATCATCAACCTGCAAGGGCGCCTGTCTGCTGCAAGCAAACAGCGAAGCGTTGGCCAAACATTCGAAGTATTGGCCGAAAGCGTTTCGAAAAAATCAACTGCCGAACTGTCGGGACGCAATTCACAGAATATGGTAGTGGTTTTTCCTAAAGGAAACTACAAACCGGGTGATTATGTACAGGTGCGCGTTACCGAATGTACGCCAGCGACGCTCATCGGGATTCCATTGTGAAATTTGATCCCGCAAATTAAGCAGCTACAGGTTCAGTATCTTTCCTTTCGGGTATTTCACCACATACACCAGCTTGAAGGTTTTGGTTTCGTCCGGCTGCATATCATATTCCCAGGTAACCACGCCCATTTCCGTCTTGTTAATCGTTGGCGGGGTCGTATCTTTTGAGAGTTCCACCGTAACCTCCTTCAAGGTCGAAACCGGGTACTGGTCTTTGAGTACCATGCGGGCTGCCTCGTTTCGATTGTTGCGTACGGTCATCAGGTAGGCGAACTCTTGTTTTACCTCGTTGCCGAAGAAACTGGCGCTGCTGTATTCCTTCATCTTCTCGCGTTTCACGGCTACGCGCTTGTCGGTGCCCAGCGTCAGGGTGAGGTTCTGGTGTGTGGAAGCCGCATCAATGTATGTTTCGCCGACATAAGTACCATCATAGGTAACGTTGGCGTTGCCGCTTAGCAGGTTCAGCTTTTCCCAGCCGGCTATTTCAGCCAACAGGTATGTTTCGGTATCCAGCTTCGGTACACAGTAATACTTAAATGATGCAGTACACCAATTCGGCGCCCTGAAAGAAAACGGTTACTTCTTCCAATTTTGATGGTATATTCTTATTGTTCACGGCAAATACATTTAGTGAAAAGAGGTAAAATAAAAATACGGAATACAGTATTGCAGGCTTCATGATCAGGACAATTAACAAAAGAGAGGAAGATTGCGACAAGGCCGCTATCTCCTCTACAGGTCATTGATTATTTGATTATTGATGTTGATTATGAACAAGTATTCTCAACGTTCAATTAATCGCCGCCATTTTTTTCAAATCGACATCAAATTCTTGCGCTATTGCTTTTAATTTCTCACTCAGAGCCGGGTCATCGGGTACTTTTTCTTCCAATATACCTTTCACGTTTACACCCTTCATCATAATCCTCATTTGGATGTTCAACTCCTGGAATGTGTTTCCCTGCGCCTTTTCCTTGATAATAAAGTTCAGGATTTGTTTGGTCGTATTCATCGCGTTCAGTTTTTATCTTTGACAAAAATTTATTTCAATAGCAACATGGTGGATGTTTGGTTAATGTGGCCGATATAGCTTTCGCCGTAGGTGGCAAAACCAATGGTCGGGATATGCCTGAATATTTCGGAATATGCTTTCAACTGGTTTTTGCGGGTCAATTCGAGGACGCGCAGGCAACAGTTGAAATCCACAACTGCCTGTACCTCGCCACAGTTTTGTTCCGTTTCGGCCAGGTCGGTACGCGTGCCTGTTACAATATCGCTCGAATGTAGCACCGTCAGCTCCAGTCCTTCCTTCACCGAACAATAGAATATGATGGATGTGCCTTCGATTTTCATCGGGCTTCTCACAAAAAAGTTATGCTCATCAAAAACCAGTCCTAACGGGTATTCGCCCAGGTTTTTTGCCAAGTCGTCCACCGAAATTCCCAGTACGCTTGCATACGCTTCTGCGGCCGGCTTCCCGTTAAATTCGACCACCATCCTCCTTTTTTCGTCCACCTTTGTGGGGGTTAACTTTTTATCGGTAGTGATAAAACTTTGTGTTTTCAGGATGGCATACCCTTTTGACGGCTCCATCAGCAGCAGCACCGCTGCATTGGTAAATGCCTTTCCGTCTACAAACAGGTAGGTGTGTTGAAACATGAAGTTATCGCCTGTCGACCCGCCTACAAAAGGCACATTAGTAAGGTTTCCCAACCGGTCGTTCACTGCTTCCTCGCACCCGCTCAAACCGTCGATCATAACCATTCCCACATATTGCGCCGGATCCAGGAGTTTCATGGGTTTTCCCAGCGATTTTTCGAACGATTTGAACGCTTTGGCGACCGCTTCCGTATCGGTTTGTATATTTTCGAGGACTTCTATCTTTAAATCCTTCAATGTAACCTTATTCCACGCCATTGCTACAATGGAATCCTGTCCCATTTTGTCCGGCCCCATTTCGCCGGCGGTAGTGCACCCAACGGTGTGTACGCCCACAAAAGCGCCGGCCATTTCTTTGCTGATTGCCGCAGCCGGGTACGATGGCGAAGCAAAATATAAGACCAGGCATGCATCAATACCTGATAACTGTTCTTTAATACTTTTCACTGCCGCAACAGTATCTGTCAAATCCGATTGCGCGACCTTAAAATTCTTCATAAGCTACTGATTTTTTTTGATTATATTGTCTCTATATTTTATTTATTTTTATTTTACTATTTCAAAAACAACATGGTGGAAGTCTGGTTCATGTGCCCGATATAGCTTTCGCCGAATGTGCCGAAAGCTATAGTCGGTACCGATTTGAACAGGGCAGCGTATTCCTGTTTTTGGTTTTTTTCACCCAGTTCTATCATACGCGACATGCAATTGAATTCGATAACAGCCTTCGGGTCGCGGTTGTTGAGCCATGCCTGCTCAAGATCCTTGCGCGTGTTGGCCACAATATCCTGAGCCTGCAAAACAGTCAGTTCCATTCCTTCCTTCACCGAACAGAAGAAATCCATGGCGCCGTTTTCTAAAATGCTGTGCGGATCCCGTACAAAATAATTCTTCGAATCGAATACCAGCGCCAATGGATTGGTTGTATAATGTTTGGGAAGCTCGTCCGCTGATATGTTCAAAGCCTGGGCGTACGCCTGAGCTGCCGGCTTGTTGTTAAATTCGTATACGATACGGTTCGACTCGTCCACTCTCGTCGGGGTGAGCTTCTTATCGGTCAGCGACAGGCTTTGGGTCTTTAGGAAAGCAAAACCGTTGGATGGTTCCAGCAATACAAGAACAGCCGCATCGGTATACGTCTTCCCATTTACAAAAATGTATGTTTCCCCGTTGGGATTGTCAGTTGCCGCCGAGCCGCCCACGAATGTCACATTGGTCTGGTTACCTATCTGGTCATTGATGTACTCTTCGCACTTGCTTTGCCCGTCAATCAATACCATACCTAGATACCGCGACGGAGACATGCTCGATACCGGCATATGAAAATAATCCTCGATATTCTTGAACGCTTTAACAACCGTTTGCTTGTCCTCTCTGATATTTTCGAGCGCCTCCGCCTTGATGCTGCGGAAACTGTTTTTCCCACACGCCATCGCGACAATGGATTTTGTCAACATCTTGCCGGCAACCATTTCACCGGCAGTTGTGCAGCCAACCGTTTGCGCCGACGGGAATGCCTCGGCCATTAGCCGGCTCGCTTCGGCCGCCGGATATACCGGGGATACGAAATATACGATTAAACTGGGATCGACAATGTTTGACAGGTTTGTTTTGATTTCGCCGACGGCTGATCGCACGTCGGCGCGATCAGAATAAGCTGTTTGATAACTCATGGTTTGAAAAATAAGGTCTTTTGAAGTTTGACAAGACACTGGGCCATTTTAAGAACATACTCCATTTATGACATATTTTACGTATTCAAAAATATAAGGTTACATTTTTAAAATTAAAAAAATTAAAAATACGCATATTGGATAAATATTATGATTACATTTGACCGTTAAAGCAATTGATTGGCCATGGAATACTCAAGACGTCATTTTATAGGGACTGCAGCTGCAGGCGTGGGAGCAATGCTACTCAATATCCGTTTTGCCGGGGCCGCTCCGGTTGGGGCTGGTAACCACGATCCGTACGAGACAGTGCAATTAGGAAAAACAGGCATCAAGACCACGCGCCTGTGTATGGGAACAGGCATCAGTGGCGGAGGCCGTCAATCCAACCTTACGCGCCTCGGATACGAGCAGGCCGTAAAGCTTGTTCGCGAAATATATAATCGTGGCGTACGGATGTTCGACCTGGCCGATACATACGGAACACACGCCATTGTCAGCGATGCCCTCAAAATATACCCGCGCAGGGATTACGTGCTCTTCACCAAGCTGTGGTTCATGAAGGGTGCGATACCCGAAGCGGAGCGCCCCGATGCCGAAACGGTGATAGCGCGTTTCCTCACGGAACTGCAAACCGACTACATCGATGGCGTACAGTTACACTGCGTCACTTCCGGCAATTGGAACACTGAGCTAAGCGACCATATGACTTCGCTGGACAAGTTGAAACAGAAAGGGATGATCCGTTCGCACGGCCTCAGTTGTCATGCATTGGCGGCTGTTGAAACAGCAGTACGGGAGCCCTGGGTGGATACAATTCATGTAAGATTCAATGCATACGGCGCCAAAATGGACGATAAGGTAGAAAAGATGGAACCTGTGGTGAAGCAATTGCACCAGGGTAGCAAAGGAGTCATTGCTATGAAGATTATCGGCGAAGGCGAGTTTTCCAAAAGCGATGAACAAAGGGATAACAGTTTCCGCTATGTTCTCCAATCAGGCGCTGTGGATGTGCTGAACATCGGGATGGACAAAACCGGTGATATTATAGATACCGAAAGCCGCATACGAAAAGTTTCCGTGAAAAAAGTCTGATCTTCCGGGGGTGGTTAACTTTGTGTCGGACATATTTGGCTTACTGCATCTCGTGTAATATTCAATTCTCAATGTTGAAGGTATTGCTGTAGAATGTTCCGGATGGAAGGAAAGCTTATTTCCTGCAGGTTGATCCTGTTGTGCTGTAGAAACTCATAGCCATCGACATCATCGGCGACCCGTATGCCGGTGAAATCTGCAACCAGGCACTTGAAACCCAGATCTAATATGAAATATACCATGTCGCCATACAGGTAGCGGTTGTGCGAACTGCCGATATATTGCATCGATGCTATTTCTAAGTTCAGCTCCTCCTTTATTTCCCTTCGTACCGCATCTTCCGCCGTTTCGTCGGGACTGACAAAGCCTCCCGGAAGATCAAGCATACCTTTGGCTGGATCAAAAGCCCGGCGAGTCAAAAGTATCTCACCCTGCGGATTCTCAATAATGCACGCCACAGATCCCGAAGCGTTAATGTAGATTTTTTTGCCGCAAGTATCGCATTGCATATAATTCTCGTGGCCTGCATGGAATGATTTAGCGCCACAATAAGGACAATATTGCCAAACTTTGGAAGGGAGAAAGTTATTCATG
>JAISDP010000267.1 GCA_031264715.1 Bacteroidales bacterium | reverse complement strand
TGGCGTATTTTCGCAACATGCCGCATTATCTTCGTTACTTGACAATGGCCGTGATAGGCGCAGGTATGGTAATATTCCTGTATCTTTCCGTTTACCTGGCTCCCATGTATCCGTTCAGTGGGGTATTGTTCTGGGTGCTGGGTCTCTCGCTTCACAGTTTTGTCCCGTTGCTTTTCCTTATTTTCCTTGTTGCATGGCTTATCAGATATAGCAGCGATAACCGCAAAACAATCCGGGCGCTGGCAGCAGGCGCCGGATTGACGCTGGCGCTGGCAGCAGTTTTTACGGTTCGCTGGGCAGGCGTGGTGAACACAATCGATGACACCTATCGCGAGTCGTTCGTAGAGGACAATACCACATTGCCCGGCTGGGTAAGGGTATCGCAACGCCTGCCTAAGAACAGCATCACCAACAAGGCGCTGAAAGTGGGGCTTGTCTATGTAATGCCCGATTTCGCCTTGTGGAATTTCGACCGGTTTCCGGCACGGTTTACCGACCGCAAAATACACGATCCCTTTGTCGTTATCGCTTGTCTTATTGCCGGGAAACCAAGCCTGAGTGATGATGAGAAAATTCATATACTCGAAAGCATCTACGACTGCCGCCACCAGGCAACCGAACGGTTATGGAGCGACAAGGGGATCAAAACCACTTATGTGAATTCTACTGTGCTGATATGGCCGCAATACCGCACATCATATACCGAACAGGTAATTATGCTGTGCAATACGGAGTATAGTTGGCGAGGCGGCGAGGCAGTGTACACCTTCCATCTGCCCGAAGGATCGGTAGTTACCTCGCTTTCGCTGTGGGTCAACGGGCAGGAAGAAAAAGGCATATTGACTGCCAGGGACAAGGCGGATTCTGCTTACCGCACCATAGTCGGTATTGAGAGCCGCGACCCGTCGCTGGTACACTGGCAGGAAGGATCAACTGTAACCGTGCGCGTTTTTCCGGTTACGGAAAAAGAGGAACGGACATTCAGGATCGGTATTAGTTCGCCGTTGCACAAGCGTGGAACTCAATTGGTGTACGAACCTGTGTATTTCGAGGGAACCGATCATACCAAAGCCAAGGAAATCCTAAATGTGCAATTCATGCAGGCGCCCGAGGGATTGAATTACCCCTCGTTCTTTACGAAAGAGGATTTGGAACTGACGTCTAAGAAGAAAACCAGGTATAACAACCATTGGGCCATCACGATGAAAGATCCGGGACTGTCCGGTCAGCCTTTTTGTTTCGACGGCTATTGCTATTCCTTGCAAGAGCTGAATCCACAGGAAGTTCCGGTCGAATTCGAGGAAATATACTTGGATGTGAACGGTTCGTGGACCAAAAGCGAGTTCAATGCTGTGCTGGAGGCTGCCGGTAACAGGAAAGTACGTGTTTTCGACGGGCAGGAAATGAAAACAGTGCAGTCCGAAAACAAGAACATGCTGTATGACCGTTTAAGCAAACAGCAATTTTCGCTATTCCCCGTTCATTTGGTGGAGCAGCCCGCCAGAAGCTTGCTGGTAGGCAAAAACACACCAACGTCGCCTAATATCGCAGATTTGAAGGATTCACGGTTCTTCAAGGCGCTCAAGGAAAGCGCCCGCCCTGACCGGGCTGTTTATTTCTACAACCTGGGCGATGAACTGCCGCCTTACCTGAAGACTCTCCGCGAATACCGCTTGCTGAACTACCAGCGGGGCGACATGGCCGGATTGAAAAAGATGATAGATCAATCGGTATTTCTGCAAACATCGTTCGAAACCGACAGTTGTGTGGCAGTACATGATGCCGGTATCAACATCATCAAACGCAAAAGCCAGGAGCAAGCGGTAGCGCCCGATCACCTGATGCGTCTGTTTGCATACAACCACATCATGTTGCAATATGCCGGAAGCTGGAATACCGCTTCGCCGCTGACTGACGGCATGGTGGCCGAGGCGCGGCAGGCTTATGTGGTATCACCCGTGTCGAGCCTTGTGGTGCTTGAAACACAAAGGGATTATGACCGGTTTGATATCAAGGATACTGAAAACAGCCTGAAAAATGCATCCAAAAGTTCGAATGGCGCTGTACCCGAACCGCATGAATGGGCTTTAATAATGATAACCGGCATGGTAGCCGTATGCCTGTATTTCCGCAGGCGAATCAAGTCTGTTATTTAGCCTCGCTCTTCACCTTTTTCATATGAATAATTCACCATGCGGTTTCATATCTTTACAAGTATTATCCTTGTCATGAATGATATGCGGGATATTTTAAGGAAACATTCCGGGCAGGTCGTTTTTATCGCCTGCGTCCTCTCCCTGTTTTTAACGGCGGTTATCTGTCTGCGCGAATTTCTGTCGCAACAATTATTCAATTTGATGTTGGGTATGCTTGCGATTCCTTTTGTGCTGCGTATCCACCCGTACAAAAGGGGTTCCTGCCGCTTCGCTGTCGTGGCGCTATTGCTGATGGTATTATCATTCTACGCACCGGTAAGTACGCTGGTATATTTTGCGCTGGTGGCCATCCTGCTCTACCTTATAGAAAGTCATTTCGGAAAGGTTAATCTTTTGACCATTGTTGTGGTCATACTTACCATGCCTTTGGCAGCCTACCTTGTCAATACATTCAGTTTTCCCATCAGGTTGCGGCTTGCATCGGTATGCGGGGATATTTATCATGCGGCAGGCATCCCTGTGGAAGTGGCCGGGAATACGTTCATATACGAGGGTGCGGATTTTACCGTCGATCCGGCCTGTATGGGCTTGAACATGCTGATTTCATCTCTCATTATCGGTATTCTGCTATTCGGGTTTTATCAGAAAAAATGCAACAGGGAAATGCCCATATGGACGATATTGGCATATTTAACATTGATCCTGACATTGAATATTTTCTCAAACCTGGTACGCATGATACTATTGGTGATTTTCCAAATCTTTCCCGGTACGGTGATGCATGATGCAATTGGGATTATCTGCCTGTTGGTGCAGGTGGTGCTACCGGCATGGTTAGTGTGCCGTTTTTTAATAAAACCTGTCTCCCTCGAAAGGATTCCTCAATACTTAAACCCACAGCAAAATTTTCAATCCGGAACCAGCTTTTTAGAAACCCTTAACAACTCAACCGTTTCCACAATAAAGGGAGCGTGCAGATGTTTTACCCAATTGGCTTGCTGCGTACTGTTGTGGGTAGTCGCCTTGCAGGTAATGGAAAAAAAATCGGAAAATATAATACCGTCGCCATCATCCACCATGCATGAATACACGATAACCGCTCATTCCAAGGGTATTATCAGGCTCGAAAGCGATACATCGCTGGTTTATATCAAACAAATCCGCTGGTTCTGCGACACGGAACATAATCCAATGACCTGCTGGAGCGGAAGCGGTTATCGGATATCACAGGTGCAGGAAACCATATCGGACGGGATGACCATATATACCGGTGTCCTGCAAAGGGGCGAGGACACGCTTTATACCGCGTGGTGGTATAGCAATGGCCTGTCGGCTACCAATAGCCAGCTCAGGTGGCGTTGGGATATGCTCACAGGCGCACCGGCTTATTCGTTGCTTAACGTGACCGCAGCCAGTCAAAAAGTATTGGAGGGGGAAATTACAAAAATGCTGGACATATGTTTTTTTGATATAAACTCTGAGATCGAATACATAACACAGGCATTGTCAGACAGCAAACATATCTGACACAATGTTTATTCATCTCATTATGTGATATATAAATATTATATTGATATGTTTATTTATAGATGAAGTCATCATCATTGTGATTTTATTTTATAAAAACTTTCGGAATATTTTGTTTTTATTTCAAATAGTTTTTTTCTTTGTAAAAAATTATTGTGGATGCATTTGAAAACAATTTCGTATAAATGATGCGTGATAATAACATCAATCTTCTGAAAACAGACAGTAATCTGTGGGATTTCGTTGTGATTGGCGGCGGGGCAACCGGACTGGGGATCGCAGTGGATGCTGCCGGCAGGGGATTTAAAACAGTTCTGATAGAACAGTCGGATTTTGCAAAAGCAACATCGAGCCGGAGCACCAAGCTGGTACATGGCGGGGTGCGTTACCTGCAAAAAGGCGATGTGGCGCTGGTACGCGAAGCCTTGCGTGAACGGGGCCATCTCCGCCGCAATGCGCCGCATCTGGTGAAAGACCAGCGTTTTATTATCGCCAATTATTCGTGGTGGGAAAAACCCTTTTACACCATTGGATTGACTATGTACGACTGGTTAGCCGGCAAACTCGGCCTGGGCCGTTCGCTCCCGATGAGTAAAACCAAAGTGATCAAAGCCGTACCGCAAATTAACCAAAAAGGGTTGCGTGGCGGCGTGGTTTACCACGATGGACAATTCGACGATTCACGCTTAGCTGTCAACCTGATGCAAACGGCAACCGAAAAAGGCGCTGTGATGGTAAATTATGCAAAAGTAACCGGCCTGCTGAAAGATAATGGAAAGGTTTCAGGCGTTACTGTTCGCGATGAACTGGATGGCGAAAGTTTTGATTTGAAAGGAAGATGCATCGTCAATGCCACAGGTATCTTTGTCGATGAAGTGATCCGGATGGACAACAATGAGGAAGTTCCGCTGGTGCGCCCCAGCCAGGGAATACACCTGGTAGTCGACCGCTCGTTCCTTGGCGGGGACGATGCCATCATGATCCCGAAAACCAGCGACGGACGCGTGCTTTTTGGCGTCCCGTGGCATAACCGTGTTATCCTCGGTACTACCGATACGCCCGTGACGGAGTTTGTACTGGAGCCGAAACCCCTGGAAGAAGAAATAGATTTTGTGCTGAAAACATCCGCCGCGTACCTCACGCGGCCGCCGCAACGTACGGATGTGCTTTGCGTTTTTGCCGGCTTACGTCCTTTAGCCGCTCCTAAACGAAATGCAGATGAAAAGAAAACGAAAGAAATATCTCGCAGTCATAAATTGATCATTGCTCCTTCGGGGCTAATTACTATTACAGGCGGCAAGTGGACTACTTACAGACAGATGGCACAGGAAGCCGTGGATTTGGGTATTCATAAATGCGGCTTGCCCGAAAAAAAGTGTGTAACCAGGGAACTGAAGATACATGGCTACAAACCTGTTACCGACCGCAGCAACTGGCGGTACGTGTACGGTAGCGACGGTGACAGGATACAGGCCCTGCAAAATGAAAAGCCGGAATATGCCGAAAAATTGCATCCTGATTTCGATTTCACGGCAGCCGAAGTTGTTTGGGCGGTACGCGAGGAAATGGCTGTGACTGTGGATGACGTATTGGCACGCCGTGTAAGGGCGCTGTATTTAGATGCACGCGCTTCGAAGGAAATGGCGCCGAAAGTAGCCCGTATCATGGCTCAGGAAATGGGGAAAGATAAGGATTGGGAGAAAGTTCAAGTGGAAAAATTCCATAAGATAGCAGATGGATATATATTGTAATTAACATTATATTCATAGGTAATTAATGTTTAGTTAATATGTCTTACATAGTTTTGCAACGTTTTATTTGATATAAATATATCAAAAAGACGCGGTATCAATAGTATCCGTCCGCTCTTTAGAATAATTTTTAGTTTTTAGTTATGTTAAGTGTTAATATTTAATTTGTTTAGTTATGGATCAAAAGAAAATGAAAGCCTTTCGAAGAAAATATAGAAAGGTATGTGCTGTAACAGCAGTGTTACTCTTCTCATTTGGGAGCATTTTTGGTGCGACCGATATGACGTACCGGCAACAGGGAATCAAAATCACCGGTACAGTTACCGACAACGTCGGCGCCCCGATACCCGGCGTAAATATTATAGTGAAAGGTACTGTTGCCGGCGCTGTTTCGGATTTCGACGGTAAATATTCTATCACTGTTCCCGACAAATCGACGGTATTGCAATACTCTTTTATCGGCTATGCTACCCAAGAGTTTACAATAGGCGACCAGACAGTGGTCAATGTAGAGTTACAGGAAGACGCCAGGGAGATAGAAGAAGTAGTAGTAATTGGCTATGGTACCGTTAAGCGGCGTGATCTGGTAGGTGCCGTGGATCAAATTGGGGGCAGGGCGCTGGCTGAAAAGGCAAATATGAATATTTCCCGCTCATTGCAGGGAATGATGCCCGGTTTGAACATTACGATGTCCGACGGTAAACCTTCGCGCGGCGCTTCTATTAATCTCCGGGGAACCGGCAGTATCGGATCCGGTGGTAGCGCCCTGATCCTGATTGACGGTGTGGAGGCTCACGGTGATTTGACAACTGTCAACCCTGCCGATATTGCAAGTATTTCGGTGCTCAAAGATGCTTCTTCCGCTGCTATCTACGGCGCCAAGGGAGCATTTGGCGTCATATTGGTTACTACCAAAGCTGCCGAAAAAGGTAAACCCAAGGTGAATTACAACGGGAGTGTTTCCATGCACCGGCGGATATTCGAACCCGAACGCGTCACCAACGGGCTGGAGTGGACCGATGGCTGGTATAAATCATTTATGGGGCAGGAAAGTAATGCGCCTACCAGTATCAACAATGTGTTTAAATACAATGACGACTGGTATAATGAGTTGGTGAAACGCAATTCCGATCCTACTTTCGAAAAGGTAAGGGTAAACGGCAGCGGCGAATATGAGTATTTTGGAAATACCGACTGGTTAGATGTTATTTACAAGGATTATAATATCTCCACCGAACACAATTTGAGTGTTTCGGGAGGCAATGAACGTGCAAGGTATTATGTGTCGGGCAGGTACTTCAACCAGGATGGGATTTATTCGGCAGGCAATGAAGATTATACGCAATATAACTTCCGGGCCAAAGGTTCTATCCAGCTGAATAAATATATAACTATCGATAATAATACGGATTTCCTGAAACGCAGCATCCACCAGCCGATGGTAATGTACGACCGGCAACTGATTACGCGCCAGTTGGAACATCAGGGATACCCGATGACCTTGCCCAGGAATCCGGACGGAACATGGACCGAGGCGGCAGTGTACGTGGGCTGGGCAGGTTTTGTGGAAGGTACTTCTTATCAACATAATAACAAGTTAGATCTGAAAAACACCACTACCTTGACTTTTACGCCTGTTGAAGAGTTGATTTTCAAAGGAGATTTCTCTTACTATTATAACCATTCGGAAAGGGATAGAGTAGAAAACATGTATGACTATTACACCGGACCCACCATCAAAAAAACGCGGAATACATTCAGTTCACTGGAACATTGGTCGTACAATAACGAGTATTATTCATCCAATATCACGGCCAACTATATTCCAAAATTCAGTAATGATGCTCATCGATTGAATATTTTGGCAGGGTGGAATATTGAACACAAATACACCAAAAATGTCCAAACATACCGCAGAGGTCTGATTTATCCCCAAAAACCGTCTTTTGCATTAATGGACGGTGATTATTATACGGCTGGACAGACCGGTTCGGAATGGGCATATATGGGCGTTCTGTACAGGATCAATTATAATTTTAAAGATCGTTACCTGGTTGAAGTGAGCGGACGCTATGACGGTTCTTCCAAATTCCCGTCGGGTCAGCAATGGGGATTTTTCCCGTCGGCTTCCGTGGCCTGGCGTTTATCGGAAGAGGGGTTCATGGATTTTTCCAAAAGCTGGCTGGATAACTTCAAAGTCCGGTTCTCTGCCGGCAGTCTGGGCAATGGGAATATAGATCCGTTCAAATATATTTTGCTAATGCCGATGAGTAGCAAAAGTACTGCCATTATCGGGGATGGACTACAGGCATACACTTATGCTCCTGCAAATATACCCCTGTCCCTGACATGGGAGACTAGTACAACTTATGACGCAGGCCTGGATATAGATATTTTAAAGAACAGGTTGACTTTTGTTGCCGACTATTACCGGCGTAATACAACCAATATGTTTACATTGGGACCGGATGTGCCTGCTGTTTTTGGAGCAGCTTCGCCGGCGGGTAATAACGCCGATTTGAAAACTACCGGCTGGGAATTATCCCTGCAATGGCGCGATCAGTTCAATGTGGCCGGCAAACCGTTTAACTATAGTGTGAAAGGAATGGTTTGGGACAACCGTTCATGGATAACCAAATACTACAACATCAATAATAATCTGGGTACCGGCCAAACCGCTTCTTATTACAAGGGAATGAAAATCGGTGAAATGTGGGGATATCATGTTGATGGACTTTTCCACGATCAAAATGAAATCAACGGACATGCCGATCAATCGGCCATCAGGGTTTCCACTACCAATATCCTGAGACCGGGCGATTTGAAGTACGCCGACCTGAATGAAGATGGAAAAATTAATAATGGCTCCAATACGAAAGATGATCCTGGCGACCGGAAGATTATTGGTAATACAACTGTCAGGTACAGTTTCGGTTTTAATATGAGCGCCAACTGGAACGGGTTTGGTATCAGCGCTTTTATACAGGGTATTGGTAAACGGAACTGGTATCCGCACACCGAATCGGCATTTTTCTGGGGACAGTACAATCGTCCGTACAGTTATATGTTGAAAATGCATACCGGAGACAATGTATGGTCGGAAGAGAATCAGAATTACGATGCCTACTGGCCCCGATACAGGGCATACCTGGCATCCAGCGCCAACCGCTCAATGTCTACGGTTAATGACCGCTACCTGCAAAACGTAGCTTATGTGCGGTTGAAAAACCTGCAACTGGATTATTCTTTCAGCCGTAAAATATGCGATTTCCTGCATGTTTCGGATTTGAGGGTATACCTGGCGGGAGATAACTTGTATACGTGGTCGCCCCTGTTCAAGGTTACCCGGAATTTCGACCCGGAACTGATCAATGCCGGCGACAGCGATTTCCGCTCCACTGCCGGAAGCGATGGCGACGGATATGGTTACCCGATGCAGGCAACCTATACTTTTGGTATCAATGTAACTTTTTAAGTGTTTATACAATGAAAAAATTATTCGTCATATTAACAAGTGCAGTGATGTTGTATTCCTGCTCGGATTTTCTAATAGTCTATCCTGAAAATAATTTAAGTTCGGAAGAATTCCTGTATTCTGAAAAAGACATGGAAATATATGTCAACGGTTTCTTGCAGCGGTATCTGCCTGATGCCATCGGTACCGCGTATGCCGACCAGTATGCCGACAATGTTGTTACCCGCGGGTCTACTACTTTCCTGATTGGCAACTCATGGCGTCCGGAAGATCAGGGAGGCTGGAGTGGCGGGAATACCGGAAAGTGGGCGCAGCTGCGCGATGCCAACTGGTTCCTGGATAATATTGCCAAAGGAAAAAGTAATGTGTCGGCGGAAGTATACAATCATTATGAAGGTGTAGGACGTTTCTGGCGTGCATATTTTTATTATGATATGGTGCGTACTTTTGGTAATGTACCCTGGTACGACCACGAACTGGATATAGCCGACACGGCAGCGCTGTATAAGCCGAGGGATTCGCGGGAGTTTGTAATGGATAAAGTGCTGGAAGACCTGAATTTTGCTTCCACTTACTGCTCCACGGATGCCAAGGTGGTTATATCTTCCACACGCATCACCCGCTGGGTGGCGCTGGCGTTCAAAGCGCGCGTCTGCCTGTTCGAAGGTACTTACCGGAAATATCATACAGAGCTTAACCTGGCATCTTCCGCCGAAAAGTTCCTGCGCGAGGCCATGAACGCTTGCGAGGTACTGATGAACGAAAGCCCTTATAAATTAGTGACCGGCGGTGATGTAAAGACCCAGTACCGCTCGCTCTTCAACAGCGATAATTTGAGTCAAACCGAGGTGATATTGGGAGTCGCCTACAAAACCGATCTGCGGATGCATAACCTCACATGGTACACCCTGTCGGCTTCGGCCGGTTCCAGTTGGTCGCTCACCAAGCAATTTGTTGACCAGTATTTGATGCTGGACGGTTCGCGATTTACCGATAAAACCGGTTATCAAACCATGTCGTTCGGCGATGAATTCAAAGACCGCGATAATCGCCTGCAACAGACCGTTATTTCACCCGACTACCAGCGTAAGGTAAACGGAACGCTGAAGAAAGTAGCGCCGGATGTTTGGCTGAGCGGTTACCAGTTGATCAAATGGATCATTGACGACGATGTGCATGTCGGTAAATCCACCTCGGCGAACTCATTGCCATTACTGCGTTTTGCCGAGGCGCTCCTTACATATGCCGAAGCAAAGGCTGAAATGGGCGAAATGGACGAAACGGTATGGAATAAAACCATTCGTCCCCTTCGTGAAAGAGCCGGCGTCAACGGCAATGTGCCGGCTGTTTATGATCCTTACCTGGCTGCGTATTACCGCAACCAAACCACTGATAAATGGATTCTGGAGGTGCGCCGTGAGCGGAGCATCGAAATGGCCAGCGAGCAGGTGCGTTATGACGACATCATGCGTTGGAAATTGGGAGAGCTTCTTGCGCAGGACTGGCAGGGTATCTATATTGCCGAAAAGGATAAGGATTACGACCTCAATGGAGACGGCGCCATTGACCTGACTGTTTCCGACACGGGCAGCGCTTCGAGTACCCGTGTGGTTCTCGGCACAACCTACAAGCTTTCCGAAGGCAATTCGGGCTACCTGATGTACAACTATAATCTTGGCCGGTCGTGGCTGGATAAAAAGTATCTCAGGCCAATACCTGCCTCCGCTTTACAGATGAATCCTGCATTGGGCCAAAACCCGGGCTGGCAATAACAATAAATTTGTTTCATGTAATAAATCATTCAAAAATGAAATCATTCAAAATATATCAAGCCTTGTTGATCCTGTTGGTTGTGATTTCGGGATTAACATGTAAAAACGACGATGACCCTTTTGTGTTAAGGGATACGGATGCCCTTACCTTTGATTACGCTGCGTCTTCCCAAACATTTACTGTCCGTACCAATGGTGCATGGACGGTGAGTAACGGCGGGAGCGACTGGATCACGCTTAGTCCCGGATCAGGTACGGGAGATGGCGACAGGTACGAAAAGGTGACTGTAGCCGTGGCCCTTAACGGAGGACGGGACCGGGACGGAAAGATTGCCATTAATGCTGCCGGCAAGGAGATATACATCAATGTGCACCAAAAAATAGGGCCGGTGGCTACATTCGGCGCTCCCGCAATAACAGGTGGTGTATTGCAGCAAAACGTGGATATTTCCGGCGTTAATTTAAGCATACCTTATTCCGGTGCAATGGGTGACGAACAGTTTACAGTATCCGTAGCTGTAAGCGGTGCGGCGGCAACAGGCATTAACCCTGTAAGTAATTATCCTGTGACGCTTTCCGGAAAATCAGGAAGATTTGAAGTTCCGCTTTCCGGAAAACCTTCGGCAAACGGAACGGCCACCCTTGCCATCAGCACTTCTTATACAACAATACACCCTGATGTGAAAATACCAGGCATAGACGCTGTTGTATATCCGCCGCTAAATGTTGTATTAGGTACGCCCGCATTTTCATCGTTGAATGTGCTTACCGCTACCAGGAGGATTTCGGGACTTACATTGGATATTCCGTATTCGCAGGGCGAAGAAGGTATCAGGTTTACCGTGTCCGTCGGTGTAACCGGTGTTTCAGGAATCATTGGCGTGACAGATTATCCGGTAGAAATCACTGCCTCAACCGGTACGATTTCCATACCTATTACAGGTATTCCCTATATGGCAGGCGAAGCCGTCTTTGATATCATATATCCCGGGCAACCGTTAGGACATCCGGTATTACAGGTGATCAGTGACGGAAAGAAATATTATCCGGGAACCATTCTTGTTACCGGTGCAATGACCGATCCCCGCGGAAATGATTGCAACACATCAATGTCTGTAGTCTGGTATAATCCCAATGAAAATACCAATATGCATGGTGACGGATACGAATATGTTCAACTGATGGCAGTAGAAGATATTGATTTCTCTGCAACTCCATATTCGGTGGTAATATGCAAGAACACCAATGTGCAGACGCCTACTGCCAAAGGCTGGGCAGAAGGAGGAAACAGAACCTACAAGTTCAACCTGACGGAAGGCGCCGTATCACGAGGTGAATTTTTCTACATAGGTGGAAAAGCCGGGGCTTTGAATGGATATTCCTCAAATGCAGGCAATACGACAGCGTCATCATATGACGGATCGGTTAAGGATAAGGTGTGGACAGGACATCCGATTGAAATACCCGCGTGGGCGTCCCAAAATGGTGGAACTGCACAAACGACGGGAGGGATCATTAGCATCAAAGATGCCAAATGGATACGGACAAAGGCCTACATCACTGAAGCCGGTGATGGCTTTGGTAATGCTACCGGCGGTAACAATTCCAATTTGTTGAGCAATTCGCCCAATCCCGGTACAACGTTTCCGGGCGCTTTTGGAGTCGACGGCATTGCCGTGTACGAGGGGACAGAAGTAGATGAAAATACAGTTCCCATGGATCTTATTTTCTTTGGACAATCATCTACCGGCGCTGCCAACTATACTGCAAACGGAATAGGATACACTGTGCCGTTGAATGACTTATACAGTCCTGTAGACCTGTCGAATGGTTCCTCCCAGCCTTATTTTGGGCAAGGGGGCAATACAACATTCCTGTTGGGCGGACAGCCGGAGCTGACCATGGGCATCCCTTGTAGCTTGGCAAGCGGTGTCGCCAATGGACGCGATTGCAGCGCTTTCATCAAGTTCGCAGGCGAGTTGGGAGCTGACAATAGCTGGATCAAGCCACGGGAACCCAAAACGGTGTACCTGCTCGAACCAAAGAATTATCTGGAACAGTACGGTTTGAACCGTCCGGCTCAATTGTCGGATATCGAAACCGATCTGACCGCAGCCGGAACAAATGGCCCGGTGATGATTGTCCATTAGTCATAATCATAAGAAGCAGATTAACAAAACTTTTTGTTAATCTGCTTCTCTTTAAATAAAATTAAACCATGACCAACAGACGTATATTTATCAAATCGGGTATATATGTCGGGATCGGTTTATTAACCATCCCCTTTATGGATTGCAAAAAGTCGGAAGGCGACGGTGACGACAACAGTGGCTCCCAGCCGCAGCATCCGGCAATAACTCCGGATCCGGGGATCGACCTGTACGGATCCATCATCGATACGGATAGCAAGCCGGTTGCCGGTGTGGTGGTGAGCGATGGCTTCCAGTGCGTGGTTACCGATGAAAAAGGTATTTACCGGATGAAAAAGGACGCACAGGCAAAATACGTATTTTACTCCACCCCTGCCGAATACGAAGTAAGTCCGCTCAACAAAACCGTCAACTCGGCCACATTCTATACCCCGCTCGACAACAACAGCAAACGGTACAATTTTACACTGACAAAACTGCCGGCGGCGGAAACGGAATTTACTTTGCTGTGCATTGGCGACCCGCAGGTAGCGGCGGAAGCAGATGTAACCCGCTACCAGAATGAAACCCTGCCTGACTTGAAAGCATTTGTCGACGGTTCCGCCAAGCCCTGTTACGGCTTGGTGATGGGCGACATGACGGGCGACCATCCGGAATTTTTCACACGGATGAGGGCGTTGACCGGCTCTACGGATATGCCGTTCTTTGCCACCATCGGGAATCACGACAAAACCGGCGGTAACGCCTCTACTCCGCGCAATGCAGATGCCTTCTGCGCCGTGTACGGGCCGCTGGATTATTCATTCAACCGGGGCAATGTCCACTTTGTATGCCTGGATGATGTGGTGTATGCCAATAATACGAATTATTCCGCCGGGCTCGAAGACCGTCAGATCGAATGGTTAAGGCAGGACTTGAGCCATGTCGCGAAAGATAAGCTGATCATCATCTATTACCATATCCCGATCCGCAACTCGGCAAGTTTCAAGAACAGGGAAGCGTTCTTCAATGTTTTGAAAGATTTCGGCAAGGTGCACCTCATGTGCGGACATACGCACTATAACGAAAATTTCATGATCACGAGCCCAATGACAGTGTATGAGCATATCCATGCCGCTGCATGTGGCGCATGGTGGAAATCAACGGTCAACTGTGACGGCTCTCCCAACGGGTATGCCGTGTACGATGTGAAGGGAACGGAACTGACCAATTGGTACTACAAGCCGACAAAGTACAACAGGGACTTCCAGATCAGGCTACACCTGGGAGATACCAAATTCGGCGGGCAATACGGGGAATTTTCGTACAACCAGAGTGGCAAAATCGTTGCCAACATCTGGAATGTCGATTCCGGCTGGGTGATCGAAGCATACGAAGATGGCGTAAAAGCAGGGAACTTAACGAAATTGGGCACACTCATCGATGCGTTTGCTGCCGGATACCATGTTGGCGTCCTGAACCGCATCCCTGCCAATTACGGCGCAACCGGGAGCGGCAGCAACAAACACGCCTATGTGCATACCTTGAAGAATCAGGATGCAAAAGTCATTGAAATCCGTGCTACCGACCGGTTTGGTACAGTTTACAAACAAAGCGAACTGATCCATAACCTGACTACTGCAGAAGCATATCCAAATTAATTTTCTAATTAATTTGGTTTTATTTCGATTCTGTTTCGAAAATTTATTATTTTTGGCTCTGTAAATTTCGGTTTATTTATGACCCAAAGCAACGGATATTATTGATAAAGCGTATGTCATTCCTGAAAGATCCGCAAAAAAGACGTTGGTTCTTCGTTGTTACCATCTTCGTAGCCATTGTTTGTAATTACCTGGACCGGCAATTATTATCCATTCTTAAACCGACCATCAAACAGGCATTCGAGTTGGGCGACGATGGATATGCCCTTGTTGTCAACATTTTCATGATTTGTTATGCCGTCATGTACCCCATATCGGGCTGGCTGGTCGACAAATTCGGTCCCAAACGGGTCATGTTTTTTGGTATCATCGGATGGTCTATTGCCTGTATTGGTGGCGGATTATCGACAAATGTGGGTCAGTTCGCGTTTTTCAGGGGTCTTTTGGGTTTGGCCGAGCCAACCATTTTTGCAGGACAAATTGTGGCTGTTACAGTCTGGTTTGCGGGAAAGCAAAGGGCAACGGTCAACAGTATCTGTGCTGCAGGCGGTTCTATCGGTACGGTTATCGCTCCTATTCTCATCGCCTGGCTTTCCACCATATTCCCCTGGCATGATATTTTTGTCATTGCCGGCGTATTTGGTCTTGTCGTTGGTATTGCATGGTGGTGGATTTACAACGATCCGCCCGAAGCGCTCATGAAAGAAACGCTGCTCGAGAACCAGGCAAACAAAAGCGATGTCAAGGCTTTCGGTTGGAGGCAATTGTGGGCGACCCGCAGTCTCTGGGGCGTGTTATTGATCCGGTTCATCAGCGATCCGGTATGGTATTTTTGCCTTTTCTGGCTGCCCGGCTACTTGCAGGAAGAGTCCGGCTTGACGCTCACCCAGGTGGGATGGGTAGGTTGGATACCTTTCTTTGTGGGGGCTTCGGGGGGTATTCTCACTTCTGCCTGGTCCGACCATATGGTAAAGAAAGGAATGTCGTCCCTCCGTTCCCGCAAATTGATGATGACCGTTGTAGCTCTTTTTGCCCCCTTGTGTATCCTTACGCCCCATCTTCACAGCGCTGCATACGTTTTGGCCGTATTCAGCATCGTTGCCGTAGTTTGCCTTAGTTGGCTGTTTACCGTCAATGTAGTCATCGCCGAATCATTCCCTGTAAAGAATGTAGCAAGCGTAGTAGGGATTACAGCCGGATTCGGCGCAGTTGGAGGAGCGGTTTTCAATTATTATGTCGGGCAATGGATCGGATCAGTGGGAGTTGCCAATCTTTTCCTGGTGATGGGTGCATTACACCTGATAGCAGTGGTTATCCTGTGGAAAATGACGCGTCCTGAAATTCCCCCATCATTAAAAATTAAAAGTTAATCGGAATCATTTTAAAGAAAGAATCATGAAAGATACAATGCAAACCGTTCATGAACCGGCACGCGCCATTCCTGTGCGCGCTTCGGTAGATGTATTGGTAGTGGGCGGAGGGCCTGCCGGTATCATTGCTGCAGAGGCCGCAGCCTCCGACGGGCTGAAAGTGATGCTGATAGAGAGTAGAAGTTTCCTGGGCGGAAATCTTACCATAGGGCTGCCTGTTCTGGGATTTTTGGGACAGAAAGGAAACAGGATCATTCAAGGACTGCCCCAGAAATTCATCGACCGGCTGGCTGCCAAAAATGCAGCCAGCGGGCATCGTCCCTGCCCCTTGCATGTGAGCCTTACGATTGTCGATTCGGAAGAAGTGAAAACCACTGCCCTGGAAATACTCGCAGAAAAGAAAGTCGAGATACTGTTTTATGTGTTCTGTTCGGCTGTGATCAGGGAAGGTAATGAACTCCGGGGTGTTATCATCGAAAGCAAGGCCGGAAGGGAAGCCATCCTGACAAAGACCGTCATCGATTGCACAGGAGATGCTGACGTGGCGTACAGGGCTGGCGTTCCATGTGAAAAAGGCAATGATTCCGGAGGCATGCAACCGCCAACCCTGATGTTCTGCATGAAGGGGGTTGATGTCGCAAAGCTGCGCATGAACATTGCCGATCATCCCGAAATATATGACATGGACACTATTCCCAACGAGTTTTTCAGAAAGGATGATCACTTCATCACCGTAGGTCTCCGGGGCATGATCAGGAAAGCTGTCGAAGATGGTTTGAAGATACCGACTGAACGTACGATCCTGATCACCGGCCTGGCCAAAGATGAAATATGGGTGAACATGTCGCGCATCAGTGGAGTGGATGGCGTCGAGCCTGCCGGTTTATCGTACGGGGAAATAGAAGGACGTAAACAAATGAAAGAAATCCGGGAATATCTGGTTAAGTATGTTCCGGGATTTGCGAATGCGTATCCGGATCGGGTTGCTCCTTTCCTTGGAATTCGCGAGACGCGCCGGATCGTGGGTAAATATGTGCTGACCCGGGAAGACCTGCTCAACTGCCGTAAATTTGACGACGCTGTGGCCGTAGCCGGCTATCCGTTGGATATTCACCATCCGCAAGGCAGCGGCTGTACTTTGGTATGGTGCGGAGATTGCTACGACATCCCTTATCGTTCGCTGATCCCTGTGGATGTGGAAAACCTGATTGTGGCAGGACGTTGCATTTCTACTACCCACGAGGCCATGTCAGCCATCAGGGTAATGTCGTCGTGCATGGCAATGGGCGAAGCTGCCGGGCGTGCGGCAAAGATGGCAGTAAAAGAAGGTATCCCGGTATCGAAAATCGATGTGGATAAGCTCCGGAAAGAACTTTTGACTGAAGGTGCATATCTGAGATAATAATGCAAATAATGCAAGCAATGCAAACCTGTCAAAACACCTCTTCCCGCAGGAATTTCATCAAAAAAGCAGGAATGATGGCCGCAATACCCGTGATTCCCGGCGCCATGGATACTATGGAAAAATTCGCGTACGAAAAGGACAGGAATACACACCGGATCATTAGCGCCAACATCAGGGTTGCACTGCCCGACGACGATGCAGCCGGAAACGGGTGGAATGTCCGGAAAGATATTTGCGCGCAGATCATCCGTAAAAAGAATCCCGACATCATTTGTTGCCAGGAGGTGCTCAAAGTACAGGATCAGGATATGAGAAACTCTTTCCCCGGCTTTGGCGTGTTCGGGTTCGAAGGCCCGGAAATGGACGCATTTCCCGAAGGATATCATGGTATCGCGAAAAATATCATCATGTATTCGAAAAAACGGTACGAATTTATCTCTTCCGGATGCTACTGGTTATCCGAAACGCCGCTTATTGCCGGCAGCAAATCGTGGGACACGGCCCGGGCACGGCACTGCAACTGGATGAGGTTGAGAGATAAAAACGCCAACCGGGAATTCAGGATCATCAACACGCATTTGGATCATGTAGCCCAAGTAGCGCGCGAAAAACAAGTCCGAATGATTATGGATGAAAGTAAACAGTACCGGGAAGACTTTCCGCAATTATTTACAGGAGACTTCAATTCGGATGCCAAAAATGAAGTGATCAAAGGGATGAAAGCCGGCGGCTGGACGGATACTTATGCCGCCATACACGGCGATGTCGATCCCGGACCGGCGGTTCACGGGTTTAAAGGCCCGGATTCCAAGCCCGGACGCAATGGCAGGATCGATTTTATATTTTCGAAAGGGCCGGTAAAACCATTAGCATCCGAAATCATCAAAGACAGCGTGAATGGGAAATATCCGAGCGATCACTATTTCATTTATGCAGATGTATCTTTTTAAATAATAAATGAAAATACCTGTTTTCTGTTTCAGTCGATTAAATTTTAAATTTTTACTTATCTTCGGTGGAAAAATCATCAATAAAACCAATTAAACCAAGTACATCATGAACACCCGACAAAACGCTATTTCCGATAAATTGGGGCTTCCCAAACAGCTTACCTGGGGTTACCTGGGCATACTGATCTTTATGATGGGCGACGGTATCGAACAGGGTTGGCTTAGCCCATACCTGGTCAACCGTGGCATGAGCATCCAGCAATCCGCCTCGCTGTTCACCGTTTACGGGATCACCATAGCTATATCGGCCTGGTTCTCGGGCGTACTGGCCGAAGCATACGGAGTGCGGAGGACCATGTTCACGGGTTTGGCGCTTTACCTGCTGGGAACATGTGGATTTGTGGGGCTGGGCATTCCCGACTTGCATTATGTCACCATGTTGTGTACTTACGCTTTGCGCGGATTCGGCTACCCGTTGTTTGCCTATTCGTTCCTGGTATGGATTACGTACAGCACGCCGCAAAAACAGCTGGGACGCGCCGTCGGGTGGTTCTGGTTCGTATTCACGGGCGGGTTGAATGTGCTCGGCGCATATTATTCGCGATGGGCCATTGTGGAACTGGGGCATTTGAACACGCTGTGGACGTCGGCTTTCTGGGCGCTGCTGGGTGCATTCTTTGCATTGGTACTCAACAAATACAGGCAAACGGTAACCGGTAACTTCAACGACAGGATGAAAGAGTTGCTCAAGGGCTTTACCATCATGCGCGACGAACCTAAAGTCCTCGTCGGGGGCATCGTCAGGGTGATCAACACCACCGCACAGTTCGCCTTCCCGGTGTTCCTGCCGATGTACATGGCCGAACACGGGTTCGACACCGGCGAATGGCTACAGATCTGGGGAACCATCTTCACAGCCAATATCGCTTTCAACCTTATTTTTGGTTTTGTGGGCGACCGCCTGGGCTGGCGCAACACCGTGATGTGGTTTGGCGGCGTGGGGTGCGGCGTCAGTACCTTGTTATTCTATTATGTACCGCAGTTTGCCGGAGGCAGTTTCTGGCTGGTGATGACGGCCGGCGTGCTTTGGGGCGGGCTGCTGGCCGGTTACGTACCCTTGTCGGCATTGGTGCCCTCGCTGGTGAAAACCGACAAAGGCGCGGCAATGGCGGTACTGAACCTCGGCGCCGGGTTGCCTGTTTTCGTGGGGCCGGCCATTGTGGGTATTTTTATCGGTTTGGTGGGCAATGCCGGGATTATTTGGATTCTTGCCGGATTATATTTCCTGAGCGCTTTCCTTACCAAATTTATTACCTTGCCGAATAATGCGAAAACATCACATTCATAGCGTCATGTGGACAGTAGTCCAGGCATATGCCGGATAGTAGTCCGGGCATGTGTGCAGTCACGACATATTGGTAGAAATCAATTCGTTATTCAACAAAGTCCCGTCAGGGACGACATATCGGTAGCAATCATTAAATAAAAATCATTATGTTATCTTTTTCAAAAAAAATATTCTTTACGGGAATCATGCTCCTTGCGTTTTTATGGAACATTTCCGGGCAATCGACCATCCACACCATCAAGGTAAAAACGGCAAAAGACTGCCACCGGTTTTTCCAGTACGCCGGCAAAGACATTCCCATCGTCAGCGGACACCGGGGAGGCGGCATCAAAGGCTTTCCCGAAAATACCATCGAGTGTTTCGAGAATACATTGAAGCATACGCCCGCTTTTTTTGAGATCGATCCGCGGCTGACCAGGGACAGCGTGATCGTGTTGATGCACGATGCTACGCTTAACCGTACCACCAACGGTACAGGGAAACTGTCGGACTATACGTGGGAAGAATTACAGAAAATACGGTTGAAGGACATCGGGGAGAATGTCACCGGTTTCCGTATTCCCACGCTGGAAGCCGTTATCGAATGGGCGCGCGGCAAAACGATCCTCAACCTGGATAAAAAAGATGTGCCGCCCGAAATGTATGTCGCTTTGATCAAGCGGATGAAAGCCGAAGCCTTTGTGATGATCACCGTGCACAACCCGGAACAGGCAATGTTTTACCATAAGGAAATGCCCTCTATTACCTTTTCGGCGCACGTCCTGACCAAAGAAGCCTTTGAAGCCTACGACAAAGCCGGATTCCCCTGGAAACAGTCCATCGTATACATCGGCCCGAAGGTGAAACCCGAAAACAGGGAACTGTACGGGTTGATCCATTCGCGCGGCGCTACCTGCATGATCTCGGCCGCGCCCACGTACGACAGGCTGGAAAATGCCGCTGAACGAAAACAGGCATACGTCGACGTTTTCAATGACGGCGCAGATATTCTCGAGTCGGATATTCCGATAGAAGTCAGTGAAGCCGTACAAACGATCATGCCGGCTAAATCGAATAAGAAAAAATATTTTGGAACCATGATGGTGAAATAGCGCATGAACAGAATATCCCTTAACCAAAAATAAATAATAATCATGAAAACATTTCGTTGCCTTTTATGTATCGTTGCCTTTATCATTGCCGGGTCAAACGCTTATGGCCAGCAGAAGTATCAAAAGCCGGCGCTTTCCGACCCAAACTCATGGTCGGCCATCCTGTTCCCGGACATACAGTCTTATGTCAAGTTCGGGAGGAATCAACCCATCCTCGACCTGATGACTGCATGGGTGCAGGAAAATCAACAGGAGTTGAATATCCGTTCGGCTTTCTTTGTCGGCGATCTTGTTGAGCAGAACGACATCGTTGACGCCGCCCCCGCCAGACACAACCAGCATGCGAAACAGCAGTGGGAGGCGTCGGCGCGTTCGCTGTCCAAACTCGACGGGCGCATCCCGTATTTCCTGTGTACCGGGAATCATGATTACTCTTATTTTGACGGGAAGAAGGGACGATCGCAATTCAAGGAACATTTTCCCGTGGATAAGAATTACAAAACCAGGGAATTGCTAAAGCATGTAACTGCCAACAGCGACGGCATCCCAACGTTGGAAAACGCGGCTTACGAGTTCGTCTCTCCCCACGGCGTCGACTTCCTGGTACTTTCGCTGGAATTTGCGCCGCGCGACACAGTGGTAGCCTGGGCTAAAAAAATCGTGTCGTTGCCTAAATACAGGAATCACACGGTGATATTGCTCACACACGCTTACCTGAATGCAAAGAACGAACGGATCGTCAAAGCCAATTATCCCATAGAGGACGGCAACTATGGCGAAGCCTTGTGGGAGAAGCTGGTAAAGCCTTCGTCCAACATCAGGCTGGTACTGTGCGGACATGTGGCTGCTCCCGACGATTGGCGCGGTCATGTGGGATTCAGTACCGATATGAATTCCGCCGGTAAGAAGGTGCACCAGATGATGTTCAACGCGCAGGCGCTTGGCGGCGGCTGGCACGGCAACGGCGGCGACGGCTGGCTGCGGATATTCGAGTTCATGCCCGACAGGAAAACAGTAAAGGTGCGTACTTTTTCGCCGTTTTTTGCCATCTCGCCCACTACGCAGCAGTATGCGTGGCAAACCGAGAGTTTCAATGAAATCACATTTTCTTTCGAATAAAAGTCAATATGTCGAAACTGACAACCGCGTTAAAATCGGCGCGTGAAACCCGTGCATTACAGATTGGCGTAAATATATTGAACCGGGTCCCGGCGATGTTTGCCGAACAGTTTCCCGGACAAAAGGCTATTGTTGTAGCCGACGCCACCACGTTTGGCGTTGCGGGGAAAGCCGTATCCGCTTATCTCCGCGAAGCCGGCATCGCACAGGATGAACCTTTTGTTTTTACCGATCCCGACCTGTATGCCGAGTTCAAATTTGTAGAGCAACTGGAAAAAGCCCTGGCTCAAACCGGGGCCATTCCCGTTGCCGTAGGTTCCGGTACGGTTAACGACCTTACCAAGCTGGCTGCGCACCGTGTCGGACGGCCGTATATCTGTGTCGCCACAGCCGCCTCGATGGACGGGTATACTGCTTTCGGGGCATCCGTCACCTTCCGGGGCGCCAAGCAGACCTTCACCTGTCCGGCGCCGCAAGCTGTGCTGGCCGATGTTGAGATTATCCGCAAAGCCCCTGCCGCAATGACCGCTTCGGGCTATGCCGACCTCTTTGCCAAAATCACGGCGGGCGCCGACTGGATTCTGGCGGACGGATTGGGCGTGGAAGCCATCGATCCCACGGCTTGGTCGATTGTACAGGATGGACTGCACGAAGCGTTGGCCAATCCCGGCGGAGCACGCGCAGGAACCGTCGAAGCTGTTTCGCCGCTGATCGAAGGCTTGATGCTGGGCGGTTTTGCCATGCAATGGTCCAGGTCGAGCCGTCCGGCATCGGGCGCCGAGCACCAGTTCAGCCACCTTTGGGACATGGAACACCACACCCACAACGGCAAAGCTCCTTCGCACGGATTTAAGGTGGGAATTGCCACGCTGTATGTTTCAACCCTGTACGAACAGTTGTTGAACCACCCTGTGGAACAGCTGGATATAGCGGCCTGTTGCGCACGGTGGCCGGATTTGAGCCAACAGGAAGCGCGTGCGGGGGAATTGTTTTCGAACACCGGCTTCCTCGAAACGGCATTGACCGAAACGCGCGCTAAATACTTGTCGAAGGAAGAATTGGCGAAACAGTTGGAAACATTGAAAGCAGGGTGGCCGGTCATCAGGCAGCGCCTGGAAAAGCAACTGTTGCCCCCGACCGAAGTAAAGCGGCGCCTGCAATCGGTTGGAGCGCCCGTTGAGCCGGAAGAGATCGGCATCAGCCGCGCCCGTCTTCGCGACGGCTTTTTTCGCGCACAGTACATCCGCCGCCGTTTCACCATCCTCGATGTAGCGGTGCGCACCGGTTGCCTCGACTTGTGGCTGGATCATATGATAATTGACGAATAGGTATGGCATACGCAAACATGTCGGCCGAAACGGCCAAAAAGTTTAAATACTGGCAAACACGCACCATTATTGCGAGTATGATCGGCTACGCGCTGTTCTATTTTGTACGCAAGAACCTGAGTATCGCCATGCCTGCCATGCAAGCCGACCTGGGAATCACCAAAACCGGCCTGGGAATCTTCCTGACGCTGCACGGGCTGCTGTACGGCGTGTCGAAGTTTGCCAACGGGTTCATCGGCGACCGCGTCAATGCCCGTATTTTCATGGTGACGGGGCTGGCGCTCTCGGCTCTTTGCAGCATCGTCTTCGGGCTCAGTTCGGCAGCGCTGGTATTCGGCCTGGTGTGGATGCTCAACGGATGGTTTCAGGGAATGGGTTTTCCGCCCTGCGCCCGGCTGCTCACGCACTGGGTCCCGCCAAACGAGCTGGCTACCAAAATGTCGGTATGGAACACGTCGCACTCGATCGGCGCCGGGCTGGTGGTTATCATTTGCGGATACATCGTAGCGATGGGCTGGCGCTGGTGTTTCTATATCCCGGCGGTAATTGCCCTGTGCGGCGCCGTATTCCTGTGGGCAGTCATGCGCGATACGCCCGGCTCGGTGGGTTTGCCCGAATTGCATCCCGAAAAGGCCGGAACCAAAGAAGAAAAGTCGGCCGAATTTAAACGGTTTGTCCGGAAAAAAGTATTCGGTAACCCGTATATCTGGATGATTGCCATTGCCAACTTTTTTGTGTATACCGTCCGTTTTGCCGTGCTGGACTGGGGCCCGACGCTCCTGTCGGAAGCCAAGGGGCTGTCGCTGCAGCACGCCGGCTGGATGGTGGCCTCGTTCGAAATTGCCGGTATCGTGGGGATGCTGGCCGCCGGAAGGTTTACCGACAGGGTACTTGGCGGTCGCGGGGCGCGCACCTGCGTCATATGCATGACCTTTGCCGTTTTGTTCATCTTCCTGTTCTGGCGGATGAGCGCCCCGCCTGTATGGCTGGCCACAGCGGTTCTCGGCGCGGCCGGATTCTTCATCTACGGACCGCAGGCGCTGGTGGGCATCGCCGTTGCCAACCTTGCAACCAACAAAGCCGCCGCTACGGCTGTCGGATTTACCGGGCTTTTCGGATATGCAAGCGCCCTGTTGTCGGGCTGGGGATTGGGCGCCCTCGCCGAACGCTACGGGTGGAGCTACGCCCTGGGCGGATTGATTGCCGCCGCCCTTGCCGGGACGGTCATGTTCCTTTTTGCCTGGCCTGCCAAAGCGCACGGCTACGATGAAGAAGCGCGGCCCCTCACGGCGGAGGAAGGGGGCAGCCAGGAGATATCGGAGGTTCGCAAAGGCTGATGCCGGTTTTATACGCCAATGATCAATTGTCAGTTACCGGATTTTCATCAATGACCAGAATAGAATTGTCAGCATATCCCGACCGTCAAACGTTACTGGAGCGCGTCGGGAAAATCAGGCACGTGGCGCTCGACATGGACGGCACCATTTACAGGGGCGGAACGTTATTCCCGTATACCGTCCCGTTTCTCGGCCGTTTGAAGGAAATGGGCATCGGGTATTCGTTTTTAACCAACAACCCGTCGAAAAGCGTTGCCGATTACCTGAAGCACATGCAGGAAATGGGACTTCCGGCTACGCCTGAAGAACTGTATACTTCGGCGCAGGCGACCATCACTTACCTGAAAGCGCATCACCCGCGGGCAACCCGACTGTTTATCCTGGGAACGCCGAGCATGACCGGCGAATTTGAAAAGGCAGGCTATGCCTCAACAGCCGATGACCCGTCGGACGAGCCGGATGCCGTGGTGGTGGGATTCGATATGACCCTGGCATACCCCCGGCTGTGCCGTGCCGCATGGTGGATACACTGTGGAAAACCTTACGTGGCGACTAACCCCGACTGGGTGTGTCCCACCGACCAGCCAACCATCCTGGTCGATTGCGGCTCTATATGCGCCATGCTCGAAAAAGCGACCGGACGCAAGCCCGGCGCCACCCTGGGGAAGCCGCAGCCCGAAATGCTGGACGGGATATTAGATGCCCACCGCCTGCACCCGTTCGAGGTAGCCATGGTGGGCGACCGCATCTATACCGATATGATGATGGCACATAAGGCTAATGCCTTCGGTGTTCTTGTGTTGAGCGGCGAAGCGACGCTGGCTGATGCGCAGGATGCCGATCCGCGCCCGGATGTTGCCTTGCAGAGCATCGAACAGTTGGGTGAACTTATCGCAGAAGCAAGGTTATGAATCCCCCTGTCGCACCCGAAACGGCGCGGTTCATTCTTTCCGCCACAGGTATTGATTTGATGCTGTGCAGACGCCTGTACCGGAATATATATGTCAGAAAGGGGGAAAAGAACAGCCGGCGCGCAGGAGAGAAATTCCCCCATGCAGGAGAAAAATTCCGATACGAAGGAGAAAAATTCCCCTATGCAGGAGAAAAATTCCGATACGTAGGAGAAAAATTCCGATACGAAGGAGAAAAATTCCGACATGTAGGAGAAAAATTCCCCTATGTAGGAGAAAAATTCCGACATGTAGGAGAGAAATTCCGATACGAAGGAGAAAAATTCCCCTATGTAGGAGAAAAATTCCGACATGTAGGAGAGAAATTCCCCTATGTAGGAGAAAAATTCCGACGACAATCGGGAAACTTCCGACGACAATCGGAAAAATTCCGATGACAATCGGGAAAATTCCGATGACAATCGGGAAAATTCCGATGACAATCGGAAAAATTCCGATGACAATCGGAAAAATTCCGATGACAATCGGAAAAATTCAGACGACAGTCGGAAAAATTCCGATGACAATCGGAAAACTTCCGACGACAATCGGGAAAATTCCGATGACAATCGGAAAACTTCCGACGACAATCGGGAAACTTCCGATGACAATCGGAAAACTTCCGATGACAATCGGAAAACTTCCGATGACAATCGGAAAACTTCCGACGACAATCGGGAAAATTCCGATGACAATCGGGAAAATTCCGATGACAATCGGAAAAGTTCCGACGACAATCGGAAAAATTCCGATGACAATCGGGAAACTTCCGACGACAATCGGGAAACTTCCGATGACAATCGGAAAAATTCCGATGACAATCGGGAAACTTCCGATGACAATCGGGAAACTTCCGATGACAATCGGGAAACTTCCGACGACAATCGGGAAACTTCCGACGACAATCGGGAAACTTCCGATGACAATCGGAAAATTTCAGACGACAATCGGGAAACTTCCGATGACAATCAGAAAAATTCCGACACGCACGGGAGAAATTCTCGGAGGTACGAGGAAAATTCTCGGACGTCCGGGAAAAATTCTCGGAGGTACGAGGAAAATTCTCGGAGGTACGGAAGAAATTCTCGGAGGGACGAGAGAAATTCCCGGAGGGACGGGGAAAATTCTCGGAGGGACGGGGAAAATTCTCGGACGTCCGGGGAAAATTCTCGGAGGGACGAGAGAAATTCTCGGAGGTACGGAGAAAATTCTCGGAGGTACGGAGAAAATTCTCGGAGGGACGAGAAAAATTCTCGGAGGGACGAGAGAAATTCTCGGAGGGACGGGGAAAATTCTCGTAGGGACGAGAGAAATTCTCGGAGGGACGGAAGAAATTCTCGTAGGGACGGAAGAAATTCTCGTAGGGACGGGGAAAATTCTCGGAGGGACGGAAGAAATTCTCGTAGGGACGGAGAAAATTCTCGTAGGGACGAGAGAAATTCTCGTAGGGACGGAGAAAATTCTCGTAGGGACGAGAGAAATTCTCGTAGGGACGAGGAAACTTCTCGTAGGGACGGGGAAAATTCTCGGAGGTCCGAGAAATATTCTCGGAGGGACGGAGAAAATTCTCGGAGGGACGAGAGAAATTCTCGGAGGTACGGGGAAAATTCTCGGAGGGACGAGAGAAATTCTCGTAGGGACGGAAGAAATTCTCGTAGGGACGGAGAAAATTCTCGTAGGGACGGAGAAAATTCTCGGAGGGACGGAGAAAATTCTCGTAGGGACGAGAGAAATTCTCGGACGTCCGGGAAAAATTCTCGGAGGTACGAGGAAAATTCTCGGAGGTACGGAAGAAATTCTCGGAGGTACGATGAAAATTCTCGAAGGTACGGAGAAAATTCTCGGAGGTACGGAGAAAATTCTCGGAGGGACGGAGAAAATCCTCGTAGGGACGGAGAAAATTCTCGGAGGTACGAGAGAAAATTCTCGGAGGGACGGAGAAAATTCCCGGAAGGACGGGAGAAATTCCCGGAAGGACGGGAGAAATTCCCGGAGGTACGGGAGAAATTCCCGGAAGGACGGGAGAAATTCCCGGAGGTACGGGGAAAATTCCCGGACGTCCGGGGAAAATCCGGACAGTGAGCGGAAAACTTCGGGAACAGGATAAAATTGTCCGTTATCGAGGCATCAGGCAATCCTTTCAAACCGGCAAATGAAAGCAGCCTTTACCGGTCGCGGCACATTCGGTTTCGAAGGTTCGGGCATGAATATCCTTTCCGAAGGATACCATGACCGGATAAGAATAAAAAACAAAAAAATATGACCGTTTAGATCAAATTTATTTGAACCTTTGCGGTTTTATTGAAAGTAAAAAAATATAATTTAAATAGTTTATATCAATGAAAAATCCATTAGCGCCGCCGCCATACAGGGAAAGGTTATCCCCGGAAAAGATCGACGGAACCTGCAAAAGGCTTCGGCTACAGGTCTTCCTGGGTATATTCCTCGGCTATGCGGCATATTACCTTGTCAGGAAAAACTTTTCGCTGGCCATGCCTTATCTGCAAACACTGGGATTCGACAAGTCGGAACTCGGCTTTGCCTTCGCATTCAATGCCACCGCCTACGGCATCTCCAAATTCGTTATGGGCGGAATATCCGACCGCAGCGACGCCCGGAAATTCCTGGCATTAGGGTTAATACTTGCATCGGCGGCTACCATGCTGGCCGGAACAGCGTTTGGCGTGTCCAACATCGCGATGATGGCGCTTTTCCAGTTCCTTATCGGCTGGTTTGGCGGGATGGGCTGGCCTCCCTGCGGACGGGTGATGACGCACTGGTTCTCGGTAAAGGAACGCGGCACAAAGATGTCCTTCTGGAATGTGGCGCACAATGTGGGCGGCGGACTGGTGGGAGTGATCACAGCCTGGGGCGTTACCTTCGCACTGTCGCTGGGGTTTTCCGCCGGACTTTCGCAGATGCTGGGCATTTTCTGGCTTCCTGCCGCCATTGCCGCCTTAGTCGCATTGATCGCCTGGCTTCTGATCCGGGACACGCCGCAATCGTGCGGACTGCCGGGCATTGAAGAATACCGCAACGATTATCCGCCCAATTACAGCGAAAAATCGGAAACCGTACTGAAAACCAAAGACATCTTTTTCAAATATGTCTTTCCCAATAGAATCCTGTGGATTGTGGCTTTGGCCAACGCTTTCGTTTATTTTGTCCGGTACGGCGTGCTCGACTGGGCGCCCACCTACCTGAGCGAAGTGAAAGGCTATAACATCAAGGAGATCGGTTTTGCTTACTCGCTGTACGAATGGGCGGCCATCCCCGGAACTATCCTTTGCGGATGGATCAGCGACGCGGTATTCAAGGGCAAGCGCGCCATCACAACCATCATTTTCATGACCCTGGTAATGGCGGCGGTTTTCGTATACTGGCAAAATGCGGACAGCAAGCTGGTCGACAGCATCGCCCTGGTAGCTATCGGCTTCCTGATCTACGGGCCGGTAATGCTCATCGGCGTACATGCGCTGGACCTGTCGCCCAAAAATGCCGCGGGAACATCGGCCGGGTTAACGGGCTTCTTCGGATATTTCTTCGGAACGTCCATCCTGGCCAACATCGTCATGGGCAAGGTGGCGCAGACGTACGGCTGGGACTCCGGCTTCGAACTGCTCATCGCGAGCTGCATAGTATCCATCCTGCTGATGGCGCTGACGCACCGGCAGGAACAGCGCGCTTACCGCGAAAAGAAAAATCAGCCGGACATGAACCGGGAGATCAGTCAAAATAAAAATACACATATAAATAAATAACGGATGAAAAGGATTTTAACAGTTATTGCGCTTGTACTTGCCGGCGCTGCATGGGTCGATGCGCAAACATACCGCCGGATCAACGGTTGGCCGCAGGAGGTCAACAGCAGGATCGAGAGTTTTCTCAATTCCACCCTCGTCACCACCACCCGGAAGGTAGCCGTGTTCGATTGCGACGGCACCGTCTTCGGGCAGGCGCCGCACTACCTCGCCGACGAAGCGCTCTACCGCTATGCCGACGAAGCGTACAAAAGCCGCACGGACAAGGCGGCAAAAGAGAAGCTGGCCATCCTCCAGGCGATGGTCAGGAACGGCGACAACGTAGGGAAACGTTACGTGGAAGACCGCATCCATTTCCTGGCCGGCCTCTCGCCCGAAGAAATCGAGCTGATGGGCGCCGATTGTTATCACCGGGCGTACCGCGGGAAGATGTATCCCGAAATGAAGGAATTTATTGCCAACCTGAAAGCGTACGGCTTTGAAGTGTGGATACTGACCGCTTCGCCCGAACTGCTTTACCAGAAGTTTGTGTCCGAAGAACTTGGTATTCCCGTGACGCAGGTGGTAGGCGCCAAATGCGTGATAGCGCGCGGACGTACCACCGGCGAGATCATCCCCCCCATACCGCAGGACGACGGCAAGGCAACCGCCATCGAAACATTCATCAAGGCAAAACCGCTGATTGTAGGCGGAAACAGCCGCGGCGACATGGATATGATCAACGAATCCTGCGGCCTTAGAATGGTGGTGAACCCCGACGACGAAACGGTTCGCGGACCCGAAGACGGCCCAATGAGCGGATATACCGTAAAATCATACTGGGAAAAGGAAGGCGCCCTGATTGTCAAGTGTAACGACGTAACCGACCCTTCCGTACATTTCCATACCGCCGACTGGAAAATACGGAAGAATAAAGAGAATCCGAAATAAAACAAAAAACGTATCTTATTGCCTGTCATTGTTTCGTACCCTGTTATTTCCGAATATCCTTTCCCGCTGTAAATCGCACAAAATATCCTGTCGGTGTACACGTCCAATCCTGATGTCCTCATTGCCGTCTTTGGTTTTTGGTTCTATACAAAGGTAATAATCATCAGGTTATGGCATAAGGGGGAATGTCAATTGCCCCCAATTTTTATCCGTCTGTGTGTACATTGAAGATTTTCATGTACATTTGCTGTCAATAATCGTATAATATTAAATAAATATGGGTCAGCAATTTAAAAATATACCGATAGCCGATTTGAA
>JAISDP010000195.1 GCA_031264715.1 Bacteroidales bacterium | reverse complement strand
GCCAGGGTGTTTGGCGGCGCCGAGGTACTCACCGGCACGCCTACCAATTTTCATATCGGCAGGCGCAATGCCCGGATCGCTATCGAAATCCTTACCGAATTTAAAATACCTATTCTCCTATCGGATGTTGGAGGAAACCGGGGCCGTAAAATCAATTTTAATACCTTAACCGGCGAGGTAGAACATGAGTTTATCCGTCACCGGGAGAGAATCCTGGATGTTGGGACTGCGGAAAACAAAAACCAGACAGGCAATTTCTTTAAACGAATTGGGGCTTTTTAAGAGTGAGTTACGTAAATCAACTAACCTTTAAAACTTCACCCCGATATAGGCTAAAGTCGAAACAGTGCTGTATTTGTGGTAGAGCGTATAGTAAAACCGGTCCTCATAAGTCATTCCCAGGCGGAATGTGACGCCAACCTCGAATACAGGTCTCTTTTTCGTACGAATCTCCGTTCCCAAACCGGTGTAAACCGAAATATTCCACGGCTGGATCTTGTCAATCACAAAGTCGGATGTTTCGTCGAGCAAATCATTGGGTGCACCGTCGAATTCCCAAAGATAATAATTGTCGGCACGGGCATGAAAATTATACCCGAAGGAAGGGCCGATCACCACAAGCGGCCTGAATACGCTTCCCTTCAACGGTATAGCAAAACAAGCCGTAACGGGAAATTCAACAGTATGAATGGTGAGATTGGTGGCGTACAGTGTCTGGTCTAATTCGGGGATGCCCAGCATCGGGTCGTCCTTGGCGTAGAAGAGCCGCGGGTTGAGCATCGAGCCGCCCTTGTGTGTGTATTCCACCGATAGCCGCATGGCAAACCAGGGTTTGTACCAGTATTCGCCCGTGAATCCCATCGTAAAGGCGACCCGGCTATCGCCCAGCATGTACAGGTGATGATGCGTCAGGTAAGCAGTACCGGCCCCGATCTTCGCACCGAACCGGAAACCTGTGGAATCATTAGAAGTTGCATGGATATTAAGGGAAAACACCAATGATAAAATCAAGCCATACGCCAATCTTTTCCACAACTGTGTATTGTTTTCCGGAAAGATAAGGCAAGCTTTCTTGATCCCCATGTGCTCCCTGTCTCTCATAAAGTTATTTTTCGATGATAAAATCCACATTCTTGGGATGGAATTTTACGTCGGTTACATAATCAGGCATCCGCAATATGGCTACTTTTACTTTGACCTGGCTGTCTTTCACATCCTTGATAGAAGCATAATCTGCTACGGCCCGGAACATGTAGGACTGTAATTTTTCATAATCGATAACGGGTACCATACAGTTGACGGTTACCGAACCCGGGAATACTTTCATCGTTAAGCCTTCGGGGACGTTCACCGATTCGATGGGCACCGAAATGGCTGCTTCCGTATGCCGTTCGACAACCAGAACAACATTTACTTCGTCGATCGAATATCGTAATTGATTGACAGGTTGTAGACCTACGGTGGTTTTGAGCGTATTCTTCAGTTTTTTGAAAACTTTAGCCCGGGTATATACATATTGCATGGTATCGATAAGCGCCTGCGGGCCTGTTACGGTTACTTTTTGGGGTTCAATCAGCATATCGCCCCTGGGCAGAAAGCCCTTTTCAAATTGAAGTTGCAGCGCCGATTTTACAGGTATGTCTTTCCGGATGGTTTCGCTGAACAAGAATTTCAAGGTATCGGGCGCAACAAACCTCAGTTTGATGTCGGAACCCAATTGCGCAGCAATTCTGTCAAACACGGATTGTGGGGAAAGATAATACTCGCCTTGTGGGGCATTGCTGTTTCTCCGTAAGGTCTGATAGCTTGCGTCCAGTGTTACCGGGTAAAATATCAGCCCGAACCGGTATTTCAACAACGTAAACCCTTGTGCATTGATGGTCAATGTCAGGCGTTGGAGCGGTGCGTTCACCAATACCTTATCTTCGGGCAAGTCGGTATACTTTACCATGAATGTCAGGTCGGCAGTATAATCCTTGTTCAAGGCATTGAGATACCATATGGCAATGGCAATCGACAAAAAAACCAGGTAGGTCAAAAACTCATGATTCATGCTGTTTTTGATCCTTTGACCCAGTCGTTCGAAAGCATTGATGATCCGGATTTTTTTCGTCATGCCTGTATTGATTTTAACATCAAGTCCTGTTAGGCGCTGGAAACCGAATTTACAAGCCCGGCAAAGCCAAACCCAACAGGACGTCGTATTTGAAAACCCGTACTACCCTTGAGTAGCGCCGTCTCCTCCCAAGAAGAGGGAGACGGCGAGGCCTTTACTTCTGATTGGCCAAGTCGGTAGAGCTTTTCAGTATGGCGTACTTGTCGACTTTAATAGTGATGCCGTTGGCTATTTCCACGTCTACCGTATTTTCGCTTATCCCGGTTATTTTGCCGTATATGCCGCCGGTGGTTACTACTTTATCGCCTTTTTGGAGCGCTTCGCGATAGTTTTTCAACTCTTTTTGTTTCTTCATTTGCGGCCTGATCATGAAAAAGTAGAAAACTACGATGATCAACAACAGGGGGAGGAAAGTTCCCAGTCCGCCCATCGCTCCTTCGCCGCTCGGTGCGGCGTTCTGCAATAAAATGTATGAAATTGTCATAAAAATATACTTATTGATTGGTTAATTAATTTACTTTTCAACCGGCATCACTTCGCAAGTGAAAGATAGCGAGGTGTTAGGCGGCTCGGTGTTGGTGACTACAATGACCGATTTATGCTGTTTCCCCGGACGCCCCCTGGTATTGAACACTATTTCGATGGAACCTTTTTTGCCGGGACGGATCGGTTTCCTGTCATATTTGGGCACGGTGCAACCACATGTCGGCCTGACGCTTTGAAGCAACAAATCGGCATCGCCCGTATTGATCACTTCGTACGTATGAACGACTTTTGCGCCTTCTTTGACCTGTCCGAAATCATGCTCCGTGGCAACAAATTTTATGGTTGTTTTTTTCAGCGTGGTATCAATTTCGGAAGCCTCCAAGACGACGGAATTTTCTTTACCTTTATGGCCACAAGCCGAAACGCTTACCAGGAGTATGGCCAACAGGAAATATAACAAATCTCTCATCTTACTCTAAAACTAAAACAGGGCACAAAGCTAATAAAATAAATTTGGAAACACAGGGTTTCGGGTTTCGAGGGTACAATTCAAATTGCCACATCTCCCTAAAATATTACCTTTGCAGAAATTAAAATAATGCCTTTTTTATTTTCCGATATATGTTCGAACGCGATTATATGATGCGCATCCTGCAAACCTTTTTCCAGGATATGGCCAAATTGCTCCGTGACCGACAACGCCTCGACGACGGGCAACAATTAGAAGCGCTGGGTGATTTGTACCGGAACTACCTGAAAAACGACCGGGACGATTACTTCGGGATGACCGCCGAGAATCTGACAGATTCCTTCAACGGCGATCCCGATCGTATGTACAGGGCCGAAATACTGGCAACCCTGCTGTACCACGACGCTGCATTGCAGAAAGACGAAGATTCGCGAAACGGACTGCTGGAAAAGAGCCTGGCTTTATACAAATATCTGGATGCACTGTCGAGGGATTTTTCGCCGGAGCGGAAAGAAATCATCGGGACCATCGAAGGGATGTTGCGTCTGCATCAGGAGAACAGGGGCGGCCAATCAAAAATCAAAAAACTCGGCGAAGCGTTCTCATGAGCGTTAGCGAATAATCAAAAATGATCATGAACATAAAAGAACTCATTGCAAACGATCGATTTGCAAAATATAACGGGATCGAACTTATAGATGTTTCGGCAGGAAGTGCGACGGCGAAGATGGTGATCGGCCCGAACCACCTCAATGGCGTGGGGATTGTACAGGGAGGCGCCATCTACACGCTGGCTGACCTGGCGCTGGCTGCCGCATCCAATTCGCATGAAGTGACGGCAATTGGGTTAACCAGCAATATAACGTATTTCAAAGCCGAAAAATCGGGAATCCTGTTTGCTGCGGCACGCGAAATATCACTGCGCCGCACTGTCGCCACCTATCAAGTGGATGTCACCAACCAGAATAATGAATTAGTGGCATCCTTCCAGGGGACGGTATACCGGAAACCGTAATATACTATGCGCGGGAGGACGCTTTTAAGCGTTTCTCAGTCCTTTTGCGTGCAGATGCTTTTGTATACAATCCCTGCAAGGACGGCGCCTGCAACAGGTGCAAGGATAAACAGCCACAACTGCTCCAACGCCCAGCCGCCTGCAAAAACAGCCTGGCTGATGGAACGGGCAGGATTGACCGAGGTGTTGGTAACAGGTATGCTGATCAGGTGGATCAGTGTCAGCGTCAAACCGATGACCAGTCCGGCAAAACCCGATGGCGCGGTTTTATCGGTAACACCAAGGATCACCAGCAGGAACACGAAAGTAAGTACTGTTTCGGCAACAACGGCGGCAAGCATATTGTACCCGCCCGGCGAATGTTCGCCATAACCATTGGCAGCAAAGCCCCCGACACTTTCGAACCCGGCTTTGTTGGCTACAATCAGGAAAATAACCGCTGCTGCAACGATGGCTCCCGCAACCTGTGCACAGATATAAGGTATCAGCTCCTTGCCCGGCATCCGGCCGCTGGCCCATACGCCAAGCGATACGGCAGGGTTGAGATGCGCTCCCGATATATGCCCTATACCATAAGCAGCCGCAACAACGGCAAGCCCAAAAGCCAGCGCTACGCCCAAAATACCCACAAAACTCTGCGACGAAGCAAAGACGGCGGTTCCGCAACCTCCAAGTACCAAGATGAAGGTTCCTATAAATTCTGCAAAAAATTTCTGACTTGTTTTCATTGATCAATCGTGATTAGATGAATATTCAAATAGTATTTTTAATGGAAAAAAACAACCAAACAAACAGGATTTCGGAAAGTTCGAATCCGGCTGCAAAAATATAATATTCTGTTTGAATATCATTAATCAATAACGATTGTTTGATTAAAAGTAACCATTTGCTCCGTTACGTTCAGGTTTGCATGCGCCCCAAGCACCAGCGGAAAATTAACGCCATTGTGCCCTGCCGGGAATCCGAATACTACAGGAAAGCTATAATCTTCAACATGGCCGGCAATGATCCCGTAAGCTGTTTTCCCAAACGACGGTTCGCTATCGCGCATACCATTCATTGCGCCGACCAGCAGGCCCTTCAAGCCGGCTAACTGTCCGCTGATTCGCAGGTTGGTCATCATCCTGTCCAAATGATAAAGGTTTTCGTTAACATCTTCGATAAACAGGATGCAACCATTGGTTTGCCACTGGTAAGGCGTAACATTCAGGCTATAAATTACCGAAAGATTGCCCCCCACCACCGGTGCGGTCACATTCCCGCAGCGGTTCAACGCGTCGGGTGGCAGGGTGTAAGCCGGCATTTGCCCGAATAACAAGTTGCAAAGATAATCCCATGATTTATCTCCGTCGACGCTCCGTTCACCTGCAAGCTCGACAGGCATGGGACCATGGATGCAGCGCCAATGCATCCGGTTGACCATATAGGACGCCAATGCGGTAATATCGCTGTAACCGATCAGCCATTTGGGATCGAAAGCCGATGAATAACGTTCGAGGTTGACCAGAAGCCTCCCGCTCCCGTAACCTCCACGTGCGCAAAGAATAGCTTTTATCTGCGGATCGCACATCATAGTCACCAAATCGTCCAGGCGTTGCGCATCGCTTCCTGCAAATACATGGTGTTGCAACCGAAGGCTGTGCCCGGTTTCTACCTGCAAACCCCATGCCTGGAGCACAGGCAGAACCGCTTCCCATTGCGATGGTTCAACATGATATGCAGGAGCTATCAGGCCAACCGTGTCATTGATCTGTAAAAAAGGTGGAGTAATCATTTTATGGGATCATTCTTTCTTCTAATGCTGCAAAAATATGGCATTAGATTGAATAATCCAATAATATCGGGTAGGATTCAAATTGTCGCATGAAGAAGCACGGGGGATTCATCCCTGGCGGGATTTCCGCCGGATGATGCAACGTTGCCCGGCAGGGCATCCATAGCAATAGAAATCAATGCAGAAAATATCCGCCAATCTCCGCAGGAGATTCATCATGTGAAACCCCATACGGGGTTTTGGTTTGGCGACGATACATGTTTTTCTATTGATATGATTCCCCTGACGGGGAATGTGCCCGATTCTTCTACCAACCGTCTTGTGATGCCGGAAGGCTAACCGGAAGACTGAACTTGTGAGCACCACTCACGGTTTCAAATTTAAATTGCAATAACCCACTTTAGGAGCTGTCAAGGAATAAAAGTTCCGTTTCGGCGGCGTGAAAAGCCGGATTTTCAGAACCGCAGGTCGCGACCTGCGGAGTGGAGGGGAGACGCGTCTTCCGCAAGCTGCGCTTCGCTTGCATGCGGTTACGAAAATAAAGCCCTTCGGGCTATGATGCCTTGCGCTCCAGAATGTCCTTCCACACAATTGCAATATCCTTCTTAACAATTGTAATATCCTTCCAAGCGATTACAATATCCTCACACACAATTGCAATATCCTTCTTGACAATTGCAATATCCTTCCAAGCGATTGTAATATCCTTTTTGACAATTGCAATATCCTTCTACGCGATTACAATATTCTTTCACGCGATTACAATATACTTCCGGATAATTATAATATCCTGTAAGATGAATAAAATATCCTGATCAATATTTTTATCATCCTGTTATATAATCAAAAAAATGCCCGGTACGATTGTCAAATCACACCGGGCGTTTATAAGATACCTGTAAGTTACAGCCAGGACACGATCAGTTCCGGGTAAATTTCAGTTTGCTGATCGTTTTGTATTCGGCGCTGGAGGCTCCATATATCGACTTGATATATGATTTGACCGCCATAGCCGAATCGGGAATACCGGCTTCGGGAGCATAAATGACGGCGTTGCGCCGGATACGCAGGTTGACAAGAGGCGCGGAGTAACGGGCCACATTATTGTTTTCGGCGGCGAGGCTTTCGATCAGGTTCTGTAAGGCGCTGACAGTAAGGTCTTCTTCATTGGGGGCATATTGTGGCGTTTCCCGAAGCAAAAGGATGAGCTTGTTGAAATTTTCAATCCGCATGTCGTAACTCATCTGCGAGGTAGAGGCTCTTCCGGCCGGTTTTCCACCCGCTTCGAGGGTTTCTTTTTCGACGACGGCTTTCTTGGCAAGGCTTCTCCCGGATATTTTCCTGTTGAGTGCGGTAGCAGCATCGACGGTACGTTTGCCGGGATTGGAGGATACAAGCGCATTGACGATGCGGGATGCCAGCTTGGAGAGTGGCTTGAAAGCCGCTTGGCGTGAACCAACCGCTTTGATGTAACTTACTTCGGCGGCGTTGACGGCTTTGATGCTTTCGTTAGAAAGGTGCGCCAAGTTATTAAGCGTATCAATGCGTATGATACTGTTGCCGGGACGGTATTTTTCGCCCAAACTTTCCACAAAGACGATTAATGTTCTCAGGTTGCCTACATTACGGGCATGGCCTGTTTCGGATGTGCTGCTCATGATGTTGTGTTTTGATGAAACAAAAAAACAAAAATATGATTTTATTCCGATTTTTTTTGAATCTTTTTTGTGGATTTTTAGAAAAATCGGTTATTTTCTTTTTTTGATGACGGTTTTGACACCGACAGGTCATTTGTTTTTCAATTACTCGACTCCATCCGGAAGGCATAGCTCAGCGTGGTATTCTTGGTTAAATACTCTGGGGAAAGCCCATATTATTATGCTGTAAAGATAAGCATTGAGCAGATATTGACCAAATTAGCCTGAGGAAGACATCAGTATCTGTTCAAAGTTCTTTTTTCCATCACCAATAAAATCGATCTCAATCGGCACATAATAACTGCATCTTGCCATTATATCGGGAATTGCGGCCTGTTGCAGGCGTACTGCATCTTTTTCCGTAGTAATCAGTATTTTGTTAGTTGAAAGGATGGTATTCCACCGGTCAGTCATGTTTTTGATGCCTTTAGCAGAAAATGCATAATGATCCGGAAAGGTTACGGTTTGCACCGATGCCGCGCACTGCCGCATGTATGCTTCAAAAGGCTTGGGATTGGCTATCCCGGTCACCAATAACACATCGTACTGCTTCAGATCGTTGGCCGGTAAGGGCTTACAACTTGGGAATACAGGCAATAGCCCGCCATACCCGATGGTAGCGAACAACAATTCGCGCGGGGAGATACGGGCATAACGCCCGGCAATATCTTGCTGCTCTACAGCCGAGATCCCCGCCGGCGACTTGGTAACCACCATCACGTCGGCGCGGCGGGCAAAGCAAGCCCATTCGCGCAAGCGGCCCCCCGGCAACATACCGTCGCGATACAGCGGGCGGTTATAATCCGCTAAGATGACGGACAGGTTCGGACGTATCCTGCGGTATTGAAAAGCATCATCCAGCAGGACAACCTGTATGTCGGGACAGGCTCTGCGGATATTGGCAATCCCCTCCACCCGGTCGGCATCCACTGCCACTACGATATTGGGAAATTTCCGTTTGATCTGGTACGGCTCGTCGCCCACTTCCCCGGGTGTAGAATGATCATCCGCAAACCGGAAGCCTTTTGTGGCGCGCTTGTAGCCCCTGCTCAGTACCGCCACCCTGTAACTCCGGGAGAGCAGCCGTACCAGGTATTCTACAAACGGCGTCTTGCCTGTGCCGCCCACGGTAATATTGCCTACGCCTATTACAAAAATGTCACCGTACTGCACGGACGAAATCCATTTCCAGTCATACAGCCTGTTTCTCACAAAAGTGATGATGCCATACAACAACGAAAACGGGAAAAGTAATATCTTCATGCTTATGGTTTCGGGTTTCGGGTTTCGGGTTTGCCCCCGGCACGAAACCGGTTATTTATATATTTTCAGTTTATTCAAAGCCTTTTGATACGCCTGGGCATATTTGTTATGCTGTTCCAGTGTGCGGGCAAAGTTGTGGTAACCCGACAGATCGTCCTTAGCGCAGAAAAACAGGTAATCGTGCCTGACATAATTCAGCACTGCGTCGATGGAAGCAATTGACGGGATACAGATCGGTCCCGGCGGGAGTCCGGTATTTTGGTAGGTATTGTATGGCGACTGTATCTCCTTGTGCCTGTTCAGCACCCGCTTTATGGTGAAATCACCGACCGCATACCTGATCGTCGGATCGGCCTGCAGCAACATGCCCCTGTTCAACCGGTTGATGTATACCCCGGCCATGACGGGCTTTTCGCTGCTCATTTGGGTCTCCTCCTCGATGATCGAAGCCAGGATACTTACCTGCAACGGCGTGAGGCCGGCTTCGAAGGCCTTTTGCCGGCGGTTCTCCGTCCAGAAGCGGTCGTACTCTTTCGACATCCTTTCGACAAAGCCTTTAGCCGAAGTATTCCAGAAAAACTCGTAAGTGTTGGGGATGAATAGCGACAGGACAGATTGTGGGGCGAGTTTGAAATGTTCCGCGAAATAAGCGCTGTCGGTAAGCAACGCCATGATACCGGCCGAGTCGGCCTCGATGGATGAAGCTACAGCCCCGGCCAATTGTGTGTTAAGACGGATGTTGTTGAAGATCACTTTCACGGGAATTTGCCGTCCTGCACGAAGCATGCGCACCAGTTCGAGATTGCTCATTCCGTCCGTCAGGCGGTAGCGTCCGGCTTTCACCCTGTCCGGGTAATGCATTTTGCCGGCCACCCAGCGGAACGATTCTACATCATGCAGGCCGCCTTCCCGAAGAAGCGAACAAACGTCGTTGAATGTGCTATTGGAAGGTATGTAGAGGAACGGATCGTTTTTATCGACCACCGACACGCTGACGCCGTTGATGCGTTCGTAAAACCGGTAACCGACCGCTCCCCCCGCGATCAACAATACGGATACAATGATACCGATGATCTTTCCTGTGTGCTTCCTGCGCTTTTGATGTCCTGACATTATAACTATTAACAATAAATTAACGGCAAATTTATACAGATTTACGAAAAAAAACAGACTTTTGCACGAGATTTGTTTTATACCGACAAATCATTTACACCCTTGGGTGGTTATAGATTAGAGAGTAACATATAATTGAAAGAATAATAATTCGACGAGAATGGATAAAGTAAAACGCATTGCCCTGGTGGCGCATGATAATCGTAAAATCGACCTGATTGAGTGGGTGGAATGGAACTGGGAAATACTGGTCAAGCACAAATTGGTTTGCACCGGTACCACCGGGCGGCTGGTAGAAGAAACCCTGGACCGTAAAAAGGAAGAAAACGGCAATACCCGTACGTTGTCCGTCACCAGGCTGAAATCGGGTCCGTTGGGCGGCGACCAGCAGATGGGCGCCATGATATGCGACGGCAATGTGGATGTGCTGATCTTTTTTTGGGATCCGATGCAGCCGCAGCCTCACGATGTGGATGTGAAGGCACTGTTGCGCATTGCGGCGCTCTACAATGTGGTAACCGCATGCTCGCGCTCTACAGCCGATTTCATTATTTCATCGCCTTTGTTCGACGGGCAATATGTGCCGATTATCAAGGACTATAGCTCGTATATCAACAGGGAACTGTAAAGAACCCCCCGCTTACCAGATCAGTTTCATCTCATACCCCTTTTTCACCGCTTCGGGCGTGTTTTTCGCATTGAGCTTGATCAGCAGGTTTCGCCGGTAAGTCCTTACGGTTTCTTCGTCACGGAAAATAAAACCTGCGATCTCCCTGGCATGTATTTTCGGTTTTGATTTCAACAGTTATTTCCGTTCCTGTGCCGGTCGCAGTGGCAATATCCATGTTCCCGCCGCAGGAGGTAACCCGGTCGCGGATACTCTTCAACCCGAAGCCCTTTGCTACTCTTTTTTCGTCGAACCCGCAACCATCGTCCGAAACGGTAAGCGTAACATATTTGTCGCCCTGTATCAATTGCAGGTTGATGCACTTTGCGCCCGAATGTCGGATAGAATTGTTGACAAGTTCGCTGGCGCAGCAATAAATAACAAACTCTATCCGTTCGCCGATACGCTTTTCCTTCCCGAAAAAGTGAAAATGCACACCGGGAAACTGGGCGGCAAAGTCCTGCAACGCTACCTTTATCCCAAACTGCAGGGAAGCGGGCATCAGGTTGTGGGCTACCCGGCGTATTTCCTCAATACAGCCGTCCAGCCTGCCGTAAACGTTTTGCATGGATATTCCATTGTTGGCGAGACTGACCTTGATGGCCGCAAGGTTTCCGCCGAGACGATCGTGAAGGTCGCGAGCCAGACGCGTACGCTCGCCCATTTCGCCATCCAGCACCGACCGGCTGGAGATCAACTGCTTCTCCTTCCGTACATTCCGCATCTTTTGCCATAATGCCGTTCCCAGGGCAACAGCCAGCAATACGCCCGCAACGTCGAGCCAGATGTACAGTTGCCGTTCTTTTTCGAGGGCAACAATACGCATTTCCTTTTTCTCGGTTTCGTATTTGACTTCCATGTCCACCAATGCCTGATGAAAATCCCGGTCGTTATACTGCAACATAGCGGAATGGTATTTTTGCAGGAAACAGGCGGATTTATTCTTATTCCCCAAGAAAATATTTGTATAGGCCAAATTGTAAAGGATATTCGTTGCAACACTATTGATGTTGGCAGAGATATTGAGGGAATCGAGCAGCCATGCCCTGAATGAAAATTCCTCAGATTCCTTGAAGCGTTTTTTTTCTCGATAAACATTAGATATGATGTTCCAGGAAGAGACGATTACGCCGCGAAAACCGGTTTCTTCGGAGAGCTGCACGCTTTCTTCCGCATACTGTAAAGCCAGGTCATAATCCGGCGGCATCCTGTTATAGCTGATCTGTGCCATAAGCTGCAAATTCATTGCTTCATATACTTTGTGCCCCGCAGACCGGCTGGCTTCCAACGACGCTTGAGCGTACCCCAACGCCTCGTCAAATTCTTTTTTATCCTTATATATTTTGCCGAGTTCATAATATACATTCCGTTTGTAATAAAGGCGAAAGCCATCCGACTGTTCGGCCAGCGCGAGCACTTGCCTGAAATAATGAACCGCCCTGTCATAATTGTACAAAGTGGCATAGAGCGCGCCGATGTTAAACAGAATCGACATATTCTTTTGCTTGTCATCCAGCCTTTCGCTGACCGGCAGCGCCGTCAATGCATATTCGAGCGCAGGAACGTATTTCCCCTGATTAGCATAAACAGCAGATATGTTGATATACACTCCCGCCTGTTGTTCCGCGTTTTTTGATTCCATAGCTGCGTCAAGCGCCTTTTCATGATACACCAGGGCAGTGTCAAAACTCGACATGTCCGAATAGGCGTAGCCGATATACTCGTTGAATTTGGAAATCATCAGGTGATCCTTCTCTTTTTCTGCCAGGGACAGTCCTTTCACGGCATAGCGAAGATTCTTTTCCGCATCAAAGGCTTTATAATGACTGTGGCATATCTTGAGGTACAGCTCCAATTGCTCGACGGCGCTCAGTTCCTGCGCTTCCAGCACATTCACCAGCGAATCCGCATTTGTCTGCCCGGAAGCGCCTGCCGCCGACAGTAACATGAAACAGGAAAAAACGAGATGTTTCATAGCTTATGATATTAAACGCTACAAAGATAATAGATAATACGAGATTAAAATTCTTTGCCTACCTTTGCAGCGACAAGAATTTTAGAAGCATGGTACATGACAGTGATAATTGATTTTGAAAAATATCCGGTGGTTTTGCAAAAAATTATAAACGCATAAAAGATAAAAAGGATGAAAAGGGATAGACCGTTAGTATCGTTTGACTGGGCGGTAAAACGACTGTTGCGGGACAAGGCGAATTTCGATGTTGTCGAGGGTTTTCTGAGCGTACTTCTGGGATGCCGGATCAGGATAACCAGTGTTCTGGAGAGTGAGGGCAACAGGGTGAGTTCAACGGACAAATTCAACCGTGTCGATGTGGTTGTGGAGGATGAGGCGGGAGAAATCATCCTGATAGAATTGCAGTTTATGGAGGAGATCGACTATTTTCAGCGAATGTTGTTCGGCACCAGTCAGGCAATTGTCGAACGCATGGTTGGGGGCGACACCTACATGAAAATCAGGAAAATATATTCAATAAACATAGTCTATTTCGACCTCGGACGCGGCGTGGATTATGTGTATCACGGCAAAACGGACTTCAGGGGACTGCATGACAGCGATATTCTGGAACTGTCTCCGACACAGCAGGAGATTTTCGGAAAAATTGAGGCCGGCGACCTGTATCCGGAATATTATGTATTGAAGGTGAAAAATTTCGATGATGTGGCCAAGACCAAACTTGACGAATGGATTTACTTTTTTAAAAACGACAGGATAGAAGCCGGATTTAATGCGCCGGGACTTCCCAAAGCCCGCGAGATACTGGATTACAGTCGGCTGTCTCCGGCAGAAAAAGCAGAATACGACTTTATGCGGAACGAAAGCAGTCATAAGCGTAGCCAGATATTTACCGCCAAATTGAGGGGAGAAGAGGAAGCCGAAAAAAAATATGCTAAAGCGCTCGAAGAAAAGGATAAAACACTCGAAGAAAAGGATAGGGAAATTGCAGAATTAAAACGTCTTTTAAACATGAAATAATTATCCGGACTGAAAAAATTTTCCATAAAATCTGTTTCCCGTCCGGAAGCTGCACAGCCATTCGCATGATTGAAAATCTGGCGGTATCGTTTCCCTTTGCCATACTTCTTTTATACAGACAGTTTTATACAGCGCCGGCTGTCTTGACGGCAATAGCCCTGCTGCTTGCTCCCGTCAGTGCGAAAATCCCGTCCGCTGTCGCCATTCCCACTCCGTTCGGGAAACATCCGTACGAGTTTGCTTCGGGATTCCGAAAAACCTTGCTGCTGTTTCTCCTCGGCTGCGGACTGATGATTATTGCCATTGCCGTCGATAATTTTAATCTCGGCATGTTTACGCTGATACTCAACATGTCCGTAATATGCAGCTTTTATCTGCAGGAGGAGAACGGGTATTACGTATGGCAGTATACCATGACTCCGGCAGGTTTTTTGCTTTACAAGACAAAAACGGCATTCGTTTATTCACTGACGGCAAATTCACCCGCGATACTTATGGTTAGGCGAAGTATGCCTTGTCTTAAAGCTTTCGCGGCAATTTTAAAAACTGTCTGAAAATCCCTTTAATTGCTATCTTTGCAAATTCCGATTAAAAACCAAAAACAGGTAGAGTCATATGATTCAGGCAGTCCTTTTCGATATGGATGGCGTGTTGGTGGATACCGAGCGCCAGATATGCCTTGCGGCAGTTCAAATGTTCAAAGAGTCGGGCGTTACGGTACAACCCGAAGATTTCCTTCCTTACGTGGGCGCAGGCGAAAACCGTTATATAGGCGGTGTCGCCGAAAAATATGGTATCAAGTTAGATATTGATACAGCCAAATTCCGCACATACACTATTTATGGCGAAATTGTGCACGGGCAGTTGGAACCTCTTGCCGGTGTGCGCGAGTTTATCTCCAAATGCCGTGCAGCAGGTATCAAGACAGCCATTGCCACCAGCGCCGACCTGATGAAGATGGAAATTAACCTGCGCGAGATCGGGCTGCCTGCCGCAACATTCGATGCCACAGTCAACGGGCTGGAAGTGGAACATAAGAAACCGGCGCCGGAAATTTATCTTACGGCTGCCGGAAAGGTAGGAGTGAAACCTGTTAACTGCCTGGTGGTGGAGGATGCCATCAATGGGGTGCAGGCAGCCAAAGCCGCCGGGATGCAGTGCCTGGCGCTGACTACCAGTTTCAATGCCGAACAGTTGAAACAGGCCGATTGGATATGTAAAGATCTGGCAGAAGCTTTAAATTCTTTGGAAATATTTTAGAATACCGTATTCTATCTGTCAAAAAATCAGAAATTGAATAATAATACCATTGTTATCAAAGGCGCAAGGGTTAATAACCTGAAAAACATTGACGTCACCATTCCTCGCAACAAGTTTATTGTGATCACCGGCTTGAGTGGCTCGGGAAAGTCGTCACTGGCCTACGACACCATCTATGCCGAAGGACAGCGCCGGTATGTGGAAAGCCTGTCATCATATGCACGCCAATTCCTGGGACGTATCCATAAACCCGAAGTGGACTTCATCCACGGCATACCGCCCGCCATTGCCATCGAACAAAAGGTAAATACGCGCAACCCGCGCTCCACCGTTGGCACATCCACTGAAATATACGATTATATCAAGCTGCTGTTCGCGCGTATCGGCATCACCTGTTCGCCTGTGTCGGGCGAGGCGGTGAAGAAAGACACGGTAACCGACGTGGTCGATTATATCCTTTCGTTACCCGGCGATACAACTGCGCTGATCCTGTCGCCGCTCAGTGAACAACAAAAGGAAAACTTTGCCATGTGTCGCGAAATACTGATTTCGCAAGGTAACAGCCGCATCGAAATCAATGGCGAAATCTGCCGGCTGGAAAAAGCGCCGTCAAAAATCAAATCCGAAGATGAAGTCAACCTGGTAGTCGACCGTGTCCGTGTAGCTCATGACGAGGAATCGTTGTCCCGCTATGCCGATTCGGTGCAAACGACATTCAACGAAGGCGACGGGCGCTGCGTCATCCGCGTAACGGGTAAAAAACCGGTAACGAAAGATTTCTCGAACCGCTTTGAACGCGACGGGATACTGTTCGATGAGCCTAATGAGCACATGTTCAGTTTCAACAGTCCGTATGGCGCTTGTCCGCATTGCGAAGGCTATGGTAAGATCGTCGGTATCGACGGGGATTTGGTAGTTCCCAACAAAAGCCTGTCGATATACCAGGATGCAGTGGCTTGCTGGAAAGGCGAAAGCATGAGCGCATGGAAGGATAAGCTGCTGTACATGGCCGACCGTATCAACTTTCCGATTCACAAGCCGTACAGCGAACTTAACGAAAAGCAACTGAATATTCTTTGGCACGGCACACGCGGCTGGGGTGGTATCGACGGTTTTTTCAAATACCTGGACGAAAACAAATATAAGATACAATGCCGTGTAATGACGGCGCGTTACAGCGGAAAAACCACCTGTCCCGAATGTAAGGGCGGCCGCCTGCGCAAGGAGTCGAGTTACGTAAAAGTGAACGGAAAAACGGTTAACGAACTTGTATTGTTGCCCGTCAATGAGTTGAACAACTGGTTCAAGACCATAACGCTTGACGACCACCAGCGACAAATAGCGCAACGCATCCTCACGGAGATCACCAACCGTCTTGAATATCTCCTGCAGGTGGGTTTGAGTTACCTCACGCTCAATCGACTCTCGTCCACCCTGAGCGGTGGAGAGGCGCAGCGTATTAACCTGGCGACCTCGCTGGGCAGTTGCCTGGTGGGATCGCTGTACATCCTGGATGAACCGAGTATAGGGCTTCATCCCCGCGATACGGCACAACTGATCAGCGTACTGAAAAAGTTGCAGGTATTGGGTAACACGGTGCTGGTGGTGGAACATGACGAGGAAGTGATGCGCGCCTCCGACCGGATCATTGATATCGGGCCTCTCGCCGGGCGTTTGGGCGGCGAAGTAGTGTTCGAAGGTACGTGCGACGAACTGGTAAAGTCAACCAACAGCCTTACGTCCGATTACCTTACGGGACGCGAACAGATTGCAGTCCCTGCACGACGCTGTAAATGGAACAACTATATCGAAATTTCGGGAGCACGGGCTAATAACCTGAAAAATATCACCGCCCGTTTCCCCTTGAATGTATTTTGCGTGGTAACCGGCGTGAGCGGTTCAGGCAAGTCGACGCTGGTACGCGACATTCTCTTTTCAACACTCGAACGAATCCTCAATGATGCGGGTGGCGAGCGTTCCGGTGCGTTTGACAGGATTTCGGGCGACTTGTCCAAACTCAAATCCGTGGAACTTGTCGACCAAAATCCTATCGGGCGGTCGACGCGATCGAATCCTGTGACTTACTGCAAAGCCTACGACGAGGTACGTAAACTCTTTTCGGAACAGCCGCAGGCCAAGTATAACGACCTGAAACCGGGGCATTTCTCATTCAATATGGAAGGCGGACGTTGCGAAGAGTGCCAGGGTGAAGGTGAAATCACCGTTGAGATGCAGTTCATGGCCGACGTAAAATTAGTATGCGAAGCCTGTAACGGGAAGAAATTCAAGGAAGAAGTGCTGGGAGTGACCTACCGGGACAAAAATATCTACGATGTACTGGAGCTGACGGTGGACGAGGCTATCGAGTTTTTTGACAAAACCAGGAAGGGAACGCTTGAAAAGCGAATTGTGGAAAAGTTGAAACCCTTGTCGGACGTAGGCTTGGGTTATGTAAAACTGGGACAGTCGTCGAGCACGCTGAGCGGCGGCGAGAGTCAGCGTATCAAGCTGGCGACATTTATCTCCAAGGAAAATAGCGGACAGCCTACGCTTTTCATTTTCGATGAGCCTACAACAGGTCTCCATTTCCACGACATCCGCAAACTGCTGGCTGCATTCAACATGCTCATTGAGAACGGGCACAGCGTACTGGTGATTGAGCATAATCCCGACGTGATCAAATGCGCCGACTGGGTGATCGACCTCGGACCCGAAGGCGGTAAAGGCGGCGGAAACATCGTATGCCAGGGAACACCCGAAACTGTTGCACAATGCAAGAAATCGCATACGGGAAAGTATTTGAAGAAAAAGATACGTATTAACTAATGTCATCCCTGA
>JAISDP010000165.1 GCA_031264715.1 Bacteroidales bacterium | reverse complement strand
CATATTGGTAGAAGACATCATAATTGGTAGCCCCGTTAGGGGCGACATATGGGTAGAAAACGACATATTGACGACATATTGATAATTCCGTCAGGAATGACATATTGGTAGAAGACGATCGATATGCCGTCCCTGACGGGGTGGAAATGCGGTGTGTTGCGTTGTAGAGACGCGATGCAATCCCGGCAAAGACAATTGCAAATTGCCTGATGTTCCGAGCCGAATTGCAAATTCGGCTCAGCGGCGCGGAACAGGAGTTAGCAGATCACCCGCCGGTAAGCAGCCCTTCGGTGTTGGCTATCTGCTGGTCGGCGGATACCTTGACCAGTTCCCTGGCAGCTCGCGTATAAAAACGATGACTGGCCAAATAACTGATCTGGCTTTGAAGCCACTTGGTTTTGTCCACGGGAATATGATGTTCCTCCCGTTCGCGGTACAGGTTCATCAACCGCATGATATAATCCGCCCGCCCGAAATACATTTGGTGGGCATCGTGCATGATTTCTTCCAGGATTCCGTTTGGGGTCGATTCGCAGTGTGCCGCTTTCATCAAGCGGTAAACCTTTTCGATCTGTTGTGGCTTGTAATGAAAAAGCGGCAGGGTTTCGCGTGCAATATCTTCGCTTAGGGCGTGAATATCATGATCGTACGAAATGGCGTAACCGATATCGTGCATTAATGCGGCCGTCTTTAACAGCAAGGTATCCTCATCCTTTATATTTTCCGAATGTGCCAGCAGTTCCACCTGCTCATACACATCCAGCGTATGCTTGAAATTATGGAAAAACAGGTTCGAAGAAGTATCCGTCATCATACTTTCCACATATTCTTCAAGATCGCCAAGCCGGAGCAACTGCATCTGCACAAAAAAAGCATGGTTGGGAACAGGCTGCCCGTCGGCGTCATTCTCGACAAATTCGGGTTTCAGCCCATTCACATAATACGAAACATCATTTGTATGGGGCAGTATTCCCTGGTATTCACAATCGAAATACCGTTCTATTTTTTTGTAAGTGGTTCCCGAAATATTTATTTTACCTGCCTTGCACGACGATTCCAACCGCGAAGCCACATTTACCGTATGCCCCCATATGTCGAACGACAGTTTCTTGTGCCCGAGCATCCCGGCAACCACCTGCCCCGTATGGATGCCGATCCTCACCAACCATACATTGGGGTTCTGCTCGCTCAGCCGGGTGAGGTGATTCTGCACATCCAGCGCCACCAGTATCACATCCACAGGATTGGTATGGTTTTTTTGCGGTATTCCGCCTGCGCACATGTATGCGTCGCCCATAGTCTTGATCTTCTCAATGTGGTAGCGGTCTATAATGGTATCAAAATAAAAGAAGAAGCTGTTCAACTCATCCAGGAGGGTTTCGGGTTCGAGGCTGTCGGTAATCTCCGAAAACCCCTCAATATCGGCAAACAGTACCGTTACCGTGTCGTATTTTTGGATGAAAGGCTTTTCCTCTTCAGCCAGCGCCTCATACCGGTCTTTCCTCGACAATACAACCGGTGGCGGGGCATTGACAGGATATCCCTTAACAACCGTCATTCGTTGTCCCCTCCTCCTTCCATACAAATATCCCGTCAGGGCAGCCAAAACAACAGCCGGCAACAGCATCCACCCAAAAAGAGCGTTATCAATCCAACCGGGAAATAAAAAAACAGGGGCTAAAACAAAATTTTTTGGGAAGACAGCAATATTTGTAAGCATCATATAATCACAACAATTCAATTTAACTTCCAAATCTTTTTTTCTTTTAAAACTGGATTTTGTATATTTGTCCGGAAATTTTTTTTGCCAAAAAGCAAACAAATTTTGATCTTTTATCGTATTAATAACCATTATCGGTTTCAGAAACGGTTCTGATGATCTTATATTGCCAATAGTAAAATAATTCGTTCTTTCTCCGGTGTTTATGGCAACACAAATACCTGTAGAAAGAATCTGACAGATAAAATATAAGGAAATAAAAAAAGTTATATTTTTGTAAAAAATTTTAAAAAGGCCCATAAACATTAAAAAATCGACCAAAGATATTGTTTTTATTGTTTCAATGCTAATGCAAATCCCAATTTCATGGAAAACCAATCCAAACCTATTCTAATTCCGGCAGATTTTACTGTCGTGGCTCAGTATGCTATTGAAGCGGCTGTGCCGTTTGCCAAGTTAACCAACACCAGCATCGTACTGGTACATATTGTCAAGAAAACGGCCGAAATTCCGGATGCCACAGCCAGGGTGGAATTGGAGGCCGATAGAGCCTCCAAGGAATATGGCGTCCATGTAACAGGTATTGTTCGCGAGGGTTCTATCTTTTCAACCATCGGCGAAACCGTAAACGAACTTGATGCGGGCTTGGTGCTCATGGGTACGCATGGCATCAGGGGCATGCAAAAACTCACCGGGAGTTGGGCCTTGAAAGTGATTGTAACTTCTAAAGTTCCGATTATTGCGGTGCAGACATATCCGCGGAAGGCAACAGTGGACAGGATTGCATTCCCGATTGATTTTAAACGCGAAAATCGCGAGAAAATCGGCTGGGCGTATTATGTGGCCAAGTTGTTCAATTCAAAAGTATACATTTTCAGATCCGAACCGTCAAAAGACCGGAAAATAGAACAGGGCGTGAGGACCAACCTGGCTTTCACCGAAAAATTCCTGAGGTCGAAAAATATCAAGTATGAGATCGCCGTGGCCAAGGGTGAGGATTCATTTGCAAAAGAATCGCTGCAATATGCCGGGGAAATAGATGCGGATATGATTCTGATCACCACCACTAAAGGCATTTCGATTGCCGATTTCGTGTTGGGAACTTCCGAAGAGGACATCATTACCAACAGCGCCAACATACCGGTAATGTGTGTCAACCCGAGGAAATCGAAAATGGGCGGATTCAGCGCTACAGGAGGTTGATCCGACGCCGTTAAAACCTGTTTTTTGTTTTCTATAATCTATAATACAATGCTGGATTTTGAATGTGCTATTAGCAATTCGGGTTCAGCATTTTCATTTTAGCTTTTAACAAAGGCTTATAAAGAAGATAGCAAATGCGCCTTGCGCCAGCCGAACCTGCGGACTTAGTGCAAGCGGTCTCATGACCGAAGGGAATAGCTCAATAAAGTCAACTGTCAATTACTTATATAATATCCCATTGGCAAAGGAAAAGATCTGTTTCATCATCAACCCGATATCGGGAACGCGTAAAAAAGATGCATGGCCTGAGATCATCCACCGTATCATTGATGCATCACGTTTTGATATCCGCATCTTTTTTACGGAACAGGCAGGGCATGCTTCCGAACTGGCAGGCCGGCAAATCGACGAAGGCGTGCCATACATCGTGGCAGTGGGTGGCGACGGTACGGTGAACGAAGTAGCCATGTCCGTGCGCGATACACAGGCGGCTATGGGTATTGTGCCTTGCGGATCGGGTAACGGGTTGGCGCGGCACCTGCACATCCCCATGAAACTGACCGAGGCGCTGAAATTAATCAATAATGCCTCCGTTATCAGCATCGATTATGGCGTGGTCAACAGCAGGCCATTCTTCTGTACTTTCGGCGCCGGATTTGATGCCCGCATCAGCCATGCCTTTGCCACAAATGGAAAACGCGGCTTTATGACTTATGTCTCGATTATCGCCAGAGAATTTATCAGCTACCGTTCCCGGAAGTACAAGCTGAAAATTGATGGGAACAAGTTCAAAACAAAGGCAATGATGGTTACTATTGCTAACTCGGCGCAATATGGCAACAATGGTTATATTTCGCCTTATGCCGATATTACCGATGGCGAACTGGATGTGTGCATCCTGCGCCCGTTCCCCAAATTCCGGGCGGTGCGCCTTGCTTTCAGGCTTCTTCACAAAAGCATCCATAAAAGCCCGTATTACAGTATGATCAAGGGTAAGAAAATTGTACTCACGCAAAAATGTGAAGAAAATGTCCATTTGGACGGGGAGCCGCATACCATGGGGAAAAAGCTCAAAATAAAAATCGTTCCGCAAGGCTTGAAAGTTTTGGTGCAAAAAGATGGCAAAATAGGGTAAAACCTGCTGTTCTCAATGATCATGGACATCGTCTGGATACCATCGTATAAAATTTTTGCAATGAGGCTCTTATTGTGTAACCAAATTTCCGTTTCCTCGTATAAGGAATAGATCGCAATATTTTCTATTTCGAATCTGTCTGTTAGAAGTCGGCGAAAAAACCATTAAATCGAATTGTTTTTCACTTCATTAACATAAATCATATATGAAATTGACCATCAACCAAAAATTAGGTTCCGGGTTTGGGATCATCATCCTGGCAGTATTGATCAGTTTATACCTGAACAATCGTACAGGCCGTAAATACCAGGAGTTGCAAAATAAGATCATGACGGTGCTGACACCCAGCCGCGACAATCTGACACAATTGTCCGACATGATCGCGACTTCAACGATATTAACCAGGGACTGGTCGTTCAATGCAGAAAACGAAAGCGATGATAAAATCGCTTTGAAAAGATTACATCAAACCGATTTTCCCAATCTGCGGGATAGCCTGATCAGTCTTTCGCCGTACTGGACAGATGATGAGAAGTCGACGCTGCAGAATATTTCCGTTGCCATTGAAGATACGTTATTCGCGAAGCAACGCTATGTCATGGAACAGCTCAATAACATGGATGCATATAATGATATCCTGGTAAAAGTCGAAATAGACCCGATGCTGGAGAAAAGGGGCGAAATACCTTTGATTACCCAGGAAATTAACAACCGATTAGGTCTCCTGATCTACGACTTCAATCAGCAGGCCCAGATAGCCCAAAACCAGATTACAGCGGATTTTACAGGGTTCCAGCGTTTGATCATCATTACCAATATCATCCTGATCATCATTGTATTGATTTCGGCAACCTATAGCCAATTCTCCATTGTACAGCCCCTGAAGAAGATCGACCTGCTGATCGGCAGGCTGGCCAGGGGAAACCTTTCGGAAAAATCCAATATCAAGCAGAATGACGAAATTGGCATGATCGCCACTTCGGTGAATACACTGATCGACGGTTTGCGTTCGACCACCAATTTTGCCAACGAAATAGGAAAGGGGCACCTGGATGCTTCGTTCCAGACACTGAGCGACGACGATATACTGGGTAATTCGCTGCTTAACATGCGCGCCAGCCTGCAACGCGCCGATACGGAGGAACAAAAGCGCAAGGAAGAGGACGACCGCCGGAATTGGGCGGCGCAAGGGCTTGCCAGGTTCGCCGAGATACTGCGCAACAACAATACCGATATGGAAATCATGACCCATGAAGTGTTGTACAGCCTGGTGCGCTATATCGAAGCCAACCAGGGCGGTATTTTTGTACTCAACGATAGCGATCCGCAGCACAAATACCTCGAGATGCGTTCGTGCTATGCCTACGACCGCAAGAAATTCGTCGAAAAGCAGATTGAAATCGGCGAAGGTATGGTAGGCACTTGTTTCCAGGAAGGCGAAACGATTTATATGACCGAGGTACCGCATGATTATGTCGAAATAACCTCTGGCCTGGGAGGTGATACGCCAACCGCCATCCTGATTGTTCCGCTGAAAGTGAACGAAGAAGTTTTCGGCGTACTTGAATTAGCTGCTTTTATCGAATTTCAACCCTATATAAAGGAGTTTGTTGAAAAAATAAGTGAAAGCATCGCGTCCACTATATCGTCGCTGAAAGTGAGCGAACGTACCAGCATGTTGCTCAATCAAGCCAAAATACAAGCCCAGGAAATGTCGGAACAGGAAGAGGAACTGCGCCAGAACATGGAGGAATTGCAGGCCACACAGGAAGAATGGTCGCGGAAAGAGGAAGAATACGAAAGTTTCCGCAACGCCATCGAAGAAGCGATGCTGGTTATCGAACTGTCGACCGATTTCGAACTGCTGAGGGTCAATAAGAACGTGGTCAAAAAACTGGGTATCAGCGAAAACGAACTGTTGCACAACCGTTATACCGATATACTGAGTGGCGACAAAGATGTAACGGGGCAGGATTACAGGCAGGTGTGGCAACGCCTGCGCCAGGGCGAAGTGCAGGAAACTACCGATCAACTGTCTATCAGAGGTAAAACATATATTTGTCACCAGTTGTTCATGCCACGCAGGAACAACTATCGTGAAATATATAAATACTTGTGTATAACCGCCGAAATCAGGCAGGCGTAGCCGGCGTAAATGACCCGACAGGCCTGACAGACCTGTCAGGCCAGTCAGGGTCGGTAAAGATTATCCGCATGCCTCATGCTCGGGAATTTGTTTTGGAGAATAGATTGTAGATGCTCATTTTATATAAATGAAAAGATTATATCATTTTATATTGTCAAGCGTTTTGTGCATCTCATTCCTCCTTCCGGCCACAGCCCAATGGAAAGGAAAGCCTGTCGATTTCTCGCACGGGCAATTGCAGGTTTCCGCCAACAGGCGTTTCCTGCAACATGCCGACGGTACGCCATTCTTCTACCTTGGCGATACAGCCTGGGAATTATTCCACCGCCTGGATCGTGAAAGTGCAGAAAAATACCTCACAGACAGGGCACGAAAAGGCTTTACCGTGATTCAGGCAGTGGCTTTGGCCGAATTTAACGGGCATACGGATCCAAATGCGTACGGACACTTACCTCTTGAGGACTATGATCCGGCTCGACCGGCTGTGAAGGATGGTCCGGCCAATGATTATTGGGATCATGTCGATTATATTGTGGATAAGGCCAACGAATTGGGAATGTATGTCGGTTTTCTGCCTGCATGGGGGTGTCATTGGCACGAAGGATCCGGTGTGAAAAACAATCAACCGCTTTTCGATGCGGTGAATGCCGAAAAATACGGCGAGTTCCTGGGCGCTCGCTACAGGAACAAAGAGGTCATCTGGATTTTAGGCGGCGACCGTGATGTGGATAATGACGCTCAAAAGGCTATCATTCGGGCGATGGCGCGCGGCATAAAAAAAGACGACGGGAGACATCCGATCACTTTCCATCCGCGGGGCGGCGGCAGTTCGTCGCAGTATTTCCACACGGACGACTGGCTTGATTTCAATATGCGTCAAAACGGACATAATGCCGATTATACCGACAGTTATAGCAAAACGGCTGACGATTACGCGCTTCAACCTGTCAAACCCGTCATTGATGGCGAACCGTTGTATGAAGGCCATCCGCTGTCGTTCAATTCGGCCAAGCTGGGCTATTCAATAGCTGCCGATGTTCGCCGACCGCTGTACTGGAACCTGTTCGGCGGAGCTTTCGGACACACTTATGGGCATCATTCCGTTTTTCAGATGTACGATCCGGACAAAAACCGGCAACCGATCAACAACCCGCTAATATCATGGAAGGAAGCCATCAACCAGCCGGGAGCCGTCCAGATGATGTATGGCCGGTTGCTGATGGAGTCGCGTCCTTTTCTGACAAGGGTCCCTGACCCGACAATCATAGTTACCGGTAAAGTACCCGCGGCAATGCCCGGCGAAGGGCGCTACCGCTTTGTAGCCACCCGCGACGAAGCCGGCACTTACGTTATGGTATATGCTCCCGTGGGACGCGAATTTTCTGTGCGTATGGATGCCATTAAGGGTAACAGAGTGACTGCATGGTGGTATAACCCGCGTAACGGCAAGGCAACGAAAATTGATTCCTTTACCAATGACCGCAAAGAACGTCGTTTTTCCCCGCCCGACACAGGTGAGATGATTGACTGGGTATTGGTATTGGACGATGCCGCTTATCAATATCCTGCTCCCGGAAAACAAATCAAAATAAAATGATTTCTGCGCCGGATGGTCATTCTATTTTCATGACAAATACCTGCACGTCGGGATCAAAGGCGTTCAATCCCTTGAGAATCCTTGTTTCAAATTCAGGCATTGATACGGTGATGGAGGTTGAGGATGTCGTAGG
>JAISDP010000124.1 GCA_031264715.1 Bacteroidales bacterium | reverse complement strand
GCCCTTACAGCCCTGAAAGCCCTGTCAGGCCTGTAAGGGCGACAGCAATTTGAATTGCACCCTTTTATGTGATTTATCTTGTGTATGTGATTCTCCAGCACATATTCTCTGTTTTATTTGATGATCCGGATAAATTAAGATACATTCGCAGAATATTATTGTATCGCTTAAAATCATAAATCTCTACCGTGTTAAATAAACGCTATGAAAAACAAATTCCCCGTATCTCATTTTCCGGCGGGCATATGGACATTCCTGTGTCTGTCATGCGCATGCGCTGCTGTTCATGCCCAGACACCGGATTCGCTCATCTTTATCCAGCCTCAGCCTGCCGAAATTGTTCATTGGACGACTTATAAGCCGGGCAGGAAGCTGCCTCTGGCAGCGCTTAAGCTGGATACCGGCTACGGTTGGCGTGTAGCGGCAACAACCGATCAACTGACAGCCGACATGAAGGAGTACTATGAACACCTGAAGTCCGCTTTCGTCTGGAATGTCTCTTTCGACTTCTTTTTCAACGACATGTTCGGTATCCGGATGGCTTTTTACCAGTACCGGGCTTCACACAGCGACCAGGCCTATAGGATAGATACCGGGCAATCGGGAACCCTGGCCACCCGGGACCGGATCACCTATATCGGCCCGGCGTTTGTTTTCAGAATGTCTTTCGGCCATAACTCATGGATATTTGACGCGAACGCAGGGATGGGATATATCGGCTACAGGGAAAACGTAACCTTTGCTGATGAATACTTCAGGAGCAATGGCGCCTCCCTTGGCGCCCAGACGGGAGCCGGCCTCGAATACAAAATCACCCCGCAATGGGGCATAGGGATCAATATGCTGTTGACATCCGGGGAGATCACCGAGCTCCATTATAATGAGAATGGCGTGAAGACGACCCAGACCTACGACATCAATGAAGGCGAAGGACTGGGACAGATCAGCCTGGGTATCGGCATCCGGTACTACATTAAATAAGCATTTTTCCCGGTTCCTGCAAGCCTGCAAAGCAGGAAAATCATAACAGGGTGTTCCCGTTTTGTTGTTTGCGCCTATTTATTTACTTTTGCACCGATTTTAATTTTATTTATCACCAAACATAAAGACAGTAAATGGCTTCTACAGCAGATTTTAGAAACGGTATGTGTATTCAGTACAATGACAAACCCTGCGCCATCGTATGGTTTCAGCATGTGAAACCCGGCAAGGGCGGTGCATTTGTAAAGACCAAGCTCCGTAACCTCGAAAATGGCCGCATCCTGGAAAATACCTTCAATGCGGGCGAGAAAGTAACCGAAATTCGTGTTGAGCGACGTCCGTATCAGTTCCTGTACAGGGACGATCTCGGCTATCATTTCATGCATAACGAGACCTTCGACCAGATTGATCTTCAGGCCGACCTGGTGGATAATCCGGATTTGATGAAAGACGGGCAATACGTGGAAATGATGTTCCTGGCCGACGAAGAGCGCGTGTTATCCTGCGAGCTGCCTCCTTTTGTGGAGCTGGAAATAACCTACACCGAGCCCGGTATGCGCGGCGATACCGCTTCCACGTCATCGCTGAAGCAGGCCACCCTCGAAACAGGCGCCGTCATTGGCGTGCCCCTGTTTATCGAACAGGGCGAGAAAATCAAGGTCGACACCCGTACCCGCGAATACTCCGAAAGGGTAAAATCGTAAGGAAGCAAGAAGGCTCGATGTACGGCATGTCACGCCTTCCCTGATTTTCAAACGGATGGAAACCGGAAAGGGCGGGGATGCTTGCCGGATAGTGAGAAATTGATAATTCCCAGGGATTTCCATGACCGAGTCTTGGAATTGTGGAATCTTTGGATCATAAAATAAATAATGAATTTTGTAGAAGAATTGCAATGGCGCGGCATGATCCACGATGTGATGCCGGGCACCGAAGAGTTATTGCAAAAGGAAATGATAACGGCTTATGTGGGCATAGACCCGACCGCTGATTCGCTTCACATCGGCCATCTGGTGAGCGTAATGACCTTGCGGCATCTCCAGCGCAGCGGACACAAACCGCTGGCGCTGGTGGGCGGCGCTACCGGTATGATCGGCGACCCGTCGATGAAGTCGCAGGAACGGAACCTGCTCAACGAGGACGAATTGCGCCACAATCAGGAAGGCATCAAAAAACAGTTGTCCAAAATCCTGGATTTCGAGTCGAAAGAGCGCAATGCCGCCGAAATGGTGAATAACTACGACTGGATGAAAGAATTTACATTTCTCGATTTTATCCGCGACATCGGGAAGCACATCACCGTCAATTACATGATGAGCAAGGATTCCGTGAAGAAACGCTTGTCGGGCGAAGGTGAAGGCATGTCGTTTACCGAGTTTACCTACCAGCTGGTGCAGGGTTACGATTTCCTGTACCTCTACCGGAACAAAAACTGTAAGTTGCAGATGGGCGGTTCCGACCAGTGGGGTAACATCACCACGGGCAGCGAACTGATACGCCGCATCTGTGGCGGGGAAGCGTTTGCATTGACATGGCCGTTGATTACCAAGGCCGACGGTGGGAAATTCGGTAAAACCGAATCGGGCAACGTGTGGCTTGACCCGAAACGTACATCGCCGTACAGGTTCTACCAGTTCTGGCTGAACGTAAGCGATGCCGATGCTGAAAAATACATTAAAATATTTACCGACCTGACCCGGGAAGAGATCGAACAGCTTATCGGGCAGCAGCGCAGCGAACCGCACCTGCGCATCCTGCAAAAAACGCTGGCCAGGGAAGTAACCGCGATGGTGCACTCGGCAGCCGACGTACAGGCCGCCGAAGAAGCATCGCAGATGCTGTTCGGGCAGGGTACTGCCGAATCGCTGGCTGCGCTGGACGAGGATACCTTTATGAGCGTATTCGAAGGGGTGCCGCAATACGAACTGGAGCGTTCGGCGTTCGGGGCCGGTATCCCGCTGCTTGACTTACTGAGCGTCCAAACCGCCATTTTCCCGTCGAAAGGCGAAGCGCGCCGCATGGTGGAAGGCGGAGGATTGAGCATCAACAAGGAAAAGGTAGCCGACCCGAACGCCCGTATTACCGCCGCCAGGCTCATCAATGGCAGGTACATGCTGGTGCAGAAAGGCAAAAAGAATTATTATGTTGTTATTGCAAAATAATGAAGAACGAAGAGTGAAGAGTGAAGAACGAAACCAGTCTTCATTCTTCACTCTTCATTCTTCATTCTTCATTTTTTGATGTATGTTAAGAATAGCAGTCCAGGCCAAAGGCCGCTTGTACGAAGAAACGATGGCATTGCTTGCCGAAGCCGGTATCCGGCTCGACCCGGGCAAGCGCACATTATTGGTTCCCGCCAAGGGTTTCCCGGTTGAAATACTTTTCCTGCGCGACGACGACATCCCGCAGGCTGTAGCCGACGGAGCAGCCGATGTGGGCGTGGTGGGCGAGAACGAGTGCGCCGAACGCAAGAAAAAGGTCGACACGGTTAAGCGGCTCGGTTTCAGCAAATGCCGGCTTTCGCTGGCCATGCCCAGGGACGAGGAATACAGCGGATTGGAATGGTTCAACGGCAAAACGATTGCTACCTCTTATCCGGTGATCCTCCGGGAATTCCTGGCATCGAAAAACGTTAAAGCCGAAACGCACGTTATATCCGGCTCGGTGGAAATTGCTCCGGGCATTGGTTTGGCCGACGCCATTTTCGATATTGTCAGTTCGGGAAGCACGCTGGTGAGCAACCGTTTAAAGGAAGTGGAAGTGGTGATGACGTCCGAAGCGCTGCTCATTGGTCATCCCAGCCTGAACAGTGAAAAGAAAGCCATCCTCGACGAGGTGATTTTCCGTATCAATGCCGTGCAAACAGCCTGCGGAAAGAAATATATCCTGTTGAACGCCCCAAATGACAGGATCGACGAGATCATACAAGTGCTTCCCGGTATGAAAAGTCCGTCGATACTGCCGTTGGCGCAGGAAGGATGGAGTTCGCTACATTCGGTGATAGACGAAGACCGTTTCTGGGAAATCATCGGAAAGCTGAAAGCATTGGGAGCACAAGGTATACTGGTGATACCGATTGAGAAAATGATCGTATAACGATATTTCGATTCACGACACGCGCCGGTCGAGGAAGGGAAAATTGCCGCCTGCCGCAGACCCCGGGTCAATTCCTTTTTGAGGCGCTATGAAAAATAATTTCTCCCTGAATCGCTGGCTTCTTTTACATATCTTTTTATATCTTTGCACTTGTAGTATAAATAATCGACCGTTAACCAAATCATTTAATATCAATGAATACGCGAAGAGATTTCTTGAAGACAGCAGCTATTGGCGGGGCCATGTTAAGTATCCCCAATATTGTAGCATCGGCAATGAGTATGCCGCAAGCATCGAAAATATCCTTGCAGAAGGATGACATCATCCTGTTTCAGGGAGATTCGATTACCGATGCCGGACGCGACAAAAATACCAAAACTCCCAACACCTCGCCGATGATGGGCAGCGGGTATGTGATGCAAGCCGCCGGCGGACTGCTTTTCAAGTATGCCGAAAAAAACCTGACAATTTACAACAGGGGCATCAGCGGCAACAAGGTATACCAGTTGTCCGAACGCTGGGATGCCGATTGTATTGAAATAAAACCCAACGTACTGAGTATCCTGATCGGTGTTAACGATTTCTGGCACACCAAAACAGGTGGCTACAAAGGTACCTTGAAGACTTACGAGGACGACTTCCGCGCTTTGATCAAACGCACACTTGCCGCTTTACCCAGCGTAAAGCTCATTATTGGCGAGCCTTTTGCAGTAACAGGCGTCAAGGCTGTCGACGATACATGGTATCCCGAGTTCGATAAGTACCGTGAGGCGGCTAAAAACCTGGCGGATGAATTCAAGGCCGTTTTCATTCCTTACCAAAAGGTCTTTGACGAAGCCCAAAAACGCGCTCCCGGCGTGTATTGGACGCACGATGGCGTACATGCTTCGCTGGCCGGCGCACGCCTGATGGCCAATGCCTGGATGGAGGCGGTGAAGTAAATCCGTTGCCGTTGTTTTCCCGTCAAGCGGTATAACCCCGAAGCATGGCGCCGGAAGCATTACGGTAAAAGTCCCCATGCATCCAATGTGATCCGAAAATAATTACCTTTGACCTTTTAATCATTGAATGTAATAACATGGATAGGCTTAAAACTTCTTACCTGGGGCTTTCGCTGAAAAACCCATTGATTGTGGGCAGCTGTTCGTTGACCAATTCTGTGGAAAAGGTAAAAAAACTCGAAAGCGCCGGGGCAGCGGCTGTGGTGCTGAAATCATTGTTCGAGGAACAGATGCTGTACGAAATCCGGAACCTGCAACAAGCCGGTGAGTATTACCCCGAGGCGGCCGATTACCTGCAAAGTTACGTATCGGGACATTCGGTGGCCGAATACCTGAAACTGATCAGCGACCTGAAACAGTCGGTTTCCATCCCGGTGATTGCCAGCGTCAACTGTGTGTCGGCTTCGGGCTGGATAGAACATGCGTTGAAGATGCAGCAAGCCGGCGCCGATGCTATTGAAGTAAATATCTATTTCATCCCTACGGATAAGTACCTCGTATCAGAAAAATGCGAAGCCCTTTATTTCGATATTGCTGCGGCTTTGAAGAAAACGCTTGGCATACCTTTGGTTTTCAAGTTGGGCAATCATTTCACAAACTTGTCCTACATGGTCGACCAGCTTTATTGCCGCGGCGTGCACGGCGTGGTGCTGTTCAACCGTTTTTATGAGCCCGATATAGATACCAGGAACATGAGTCTGGTATCAGCTTCCGTGTTCAGTTCGCCTGACGACCTTCGTTATTCGCTACGGTGGGTATCTATTGTATCGGCGGCTGTGAAGGAAATACAGATATCGGCTTCTACCGGTATTGCTAATGCCCAGGGCGTGATCAAGATGCTGTTAGCTGGTGCGCAAACTACCCAGGTTTGTTCTGCATTGTACAAAAAAGGTCCTGCTCTGCTCAAAACCCTCGCAGATGGGATGCTGCAATGGATGGAAGAACATCATTACAAGAGCATCGACGAGTTCCGCGGCAAGTTGAACTACAGGAATATTGCAAATCCCGAACAATACGAACGGTCACAGTTCATGAAAAATTTCTCGAACCGCGAATAAGTAAATAGAGTGAAGAACGAATGGCCAATCATCAATAAGATCGTATTGAACATCCTGAAATCAAATATTCTTAAATTTATTTTCAGGTGCTACAGGCAGCGTATCCTTATTCTTCACTCATCACTCTTCATTCTTCATTCTTCACTCTTCGCTTTACAAGCCCAGGTGGGCGGTACCTCCACGTATAGTTTCCTCGACCTGACGCCGTCTCCGCAAGTGGCTGCTTTGGGTGGCAAGGTGAATGCCGTGCCTGATTCCGATCCGTCGCTGGCCTTTTATAACCCGGGATTGTTGGACAGCACGGCGAATCATTGCCTGTCGCTCAATTATGTAAACTATTTTGCAGGCATTAATTTCGGTTATGCGGCATATTCGCAGTCGTACAGCGGCATTGGTAACTTTGCGGCAGGTATTCATTACATCAACTACGGGAAATTCACTGAAGCCGATGTGTCGGGACTTATCACAGGCAATTTTACCGCCGCCGAATATGCCTTCAATCTAACCTGTTCGCGTTTCTTACCATGGTTAGACAGTACCCTGTTGGTCGGAATTAATGTAAAGCCTTTGTTATCGGTATTCGAGCGTTACACATCATACGGCCTGCTGGCCGATATCGGGGTTACATACCGGCATCCCGGACAACTTTTCACAGCGGCGCTGGTGTTGCGGAACATGGGTGGGCAATTAACCCCGTATGCCGATGGCGGTCGCGAACCGGCGCCCTTCGAGATACAGTTAGGCTTATCGCAACGCCTGCAACATGCACCGTTCCGCTTTTCGTTGCTTGTACAGCATTTGGAGCGACCACGGTTGGGTTACAACGAAGTCAATACCGACCCGGCGCCGGGGCAAACGACCGTGAAAGAGGAAGACTTGAAGAAGGGCTTTGACCTGGTTCTTGATGAAACCATGCGACACCTGCTGGTCGGCGTGGAATGTTTCCCTTTCCAGGGATTGACGCTCAGGGCAAGCTACAACTACAACCGCCGCCAGGATATGAAGGTCGATTCCCGTACAGGAATGACAGGCTTTTCATGGGGACTGGGTATTCATATTTCGCGTTTCCACATCGACTATGCCCGTTCGTCGTGGCATCTGGCCGGGGCTTCCAATCATTTCGCCATTAGTGTAAACTTCAAAAAATGATACAGGCCTTGGGATCAATATTCAATAAAATAATATGACAACTTTCCATTATATTTTACTATTCTATAAAAAAATCATACCTTTGTCCGTTTATTTTTTATTATAAAATAAATACATTCATTTGGAAACATGGTATTTGTTCCCATATTTATATCGGACATTCATTAAAAATAATACCGGATGGCAAAAGTAATTGCTTTAGCAAATCAAAAAGGAGGAGTTGGAAAAACCACCACGGCAATCAATCTGGCAGCTAGCGTGGCGGTACTCGAAAAGAAGATATTGTTGATTGATGCAGACCCGCAGGCAAATGCAACTTCGGGGCTGGGATTCGATTTGCAGAATATCAAAACCAGCATATATGAGTGCATGATCGACTATGTCGGCGCGCGCGAAGCGGTTTTAAAAACCGAAATACCCGGCTTGGAGTTACTTCCGTCGCATATCGACCTGGTAGGCGCCGAAATAGAAATGGTGGGGCTTCCCGACAGGGAATATATCCTGAGGAATGTTATCCGGCAAGTTATAGATGATTACGATTACATTTTTATCGATTGTTCGCCATCGTTGGGATTGATCACCATGAATGCCCTGACGGCGGCCAACTCTGTAATTATCCCGGTTCAATGCGAATTCTTTGCGCTGGAAGGTTTGGGAAAACTACTCAACACGATTAAATTAATCCAGTCGCGGCTCAATGTTTCGCTCGAAATCGAAGGTTTCCTGCTCACCATGTATGATGCAAGGCTAAGGTTGAGTAACCAGGTAGTAGAAGAAGTAACACGCCATTTCCAGCAAATGGTGTTCAAAACCATCATCCAGCGCAATGTTAAGCTCAGCGAGTCGCCAAGCTACGGAAAACCGGTAATCCTGTACGATGCCAATTCAACCGGGGCTATCAATTACCTGAACCTGGCAAAAGAATTATTGCAGAAAAATGCGCCGCAATCAGTGAGCAAAAACCGTTAACCCGCGTGGAATAATTTCATTAAAAACAATGGCAAAAAAAAGCGCACTAGGAAGAGGGTTGGGCGCACTCATCAAGCAATCGGAAACAGGGATTCCCGAAAGCCAAGCCAATGCGACAGATAAAATCGACATCAGGAAAATAGAAGCTAACCCATACCAGCCCCGTACAAATTTCGACCAGGAAGCGCTTAAGGAATTGGCTGCGTCCATCAAGCAGTTGGGCATCATACAACCAATCACCGTACGCGAAATCGGCGACGGACGGTACCAGATCATATCGGGCGAACGGCGTTACCGGGCTTCTCTGATTGCCGGCCTTACCGAAATACCTGCCTATATACGCCATGCCGACGATAACAGTATGTTGGAGTTGGCGCTGGTGGAGAACATACAGCGCGAAGACCTGGATGCCATTGAAGTTGCTATCAGTTACCAGCGCCTGATCGACGAATGTCGGCTAACACAGGAAAATGTGAGCGAACGTGTGGGAAAGAAACGGTCGACCATTGCCAATTACCTGCGTTTGTTGAAATTGCCCGCCGAAATCCAGTTAGCCATCAGGCAGGGACAAATCAGCATGGGGCACGCCCGTGCACTGGTGAATATCGAACAGTCCGGACACCAGTTGAGGTTATTGCACGACATTATCGGAAACGGGTTGTCCGTGCGCCAGGTGGAAGTCGCTGTGCGGCAAATCAACCATCTGGAACCGGAGCCGCAACAACCGGTCACTGTGACACCCGAACCGGATGCGGGAAACGAACAGGGAACACCCGGGGATAATACTGTACAAACCGGGGAAACAACCGCGAAACCGGGTAACATGACGACCGAACAACCCGAAGGTACCGGATTTCCTGACCCGGGCATTGGCGGACAGCAGCCCGGCAAGGAAGTTTTGATCTACGAGGACCATCAGCCGCCTGTGTATATACCCGGAACCAACGAACAACATTTGAAAGAAAAACTAAGCAGGTGTTTTGGTACCAGGGTCGACCTCAAAAGGAACGAAACGGGCGCAGGGCGTGTGGTGATACCATTCAGGACAGATGCCGAATTACAGTATATCCTGCAAATGGCGGAAAAAATGCAGGATCAGGATCAGAATTCGTAGTTATTATAAGAATCGCAGCATGTTATTAGCACTAAAGTCGAGGATATGCTTTGTGGCTGTTGTCGTTTTATTGCTAAGCAGCCTGGAAGCCGCTGGACAGGAACCGGTGGATTCTACGGATGTTGCCGCACGTGCTGTTACTGACTCAATCGCTCCTGTTGTGGAGGAACCGGATACTATGGCGCTTAAATTTAACCCGGAGGATACAGAGTCCGGCATCATTCGCCTCTCGGACACCACCGCACTGACGCAGGCTTACCCATTGGATAGCCTGGATACTTATGCCGGACATTCGCCGGCTAAAGCTGCCATCATGTCGGCCGTATTGCCGGGATTGGGGCAGATTTACAACAGGAAATACTGGAAAGTGCCTATTGTGTATGCGGCAGTGGGTATTTCTGTGGGAGTTTTCCTCAAATGGCAGAATGAATTCAGCAAGTATCGACGTGCATACATTGACATTAATGACAATGATCCTTACACCAATTATTTTGAATCCTTAGGGCTTCCTTCTTCAGCCGCACTTACGGAGAAAACGCAGTTTATCACTAAACGCAAAGACCAGCTCCGTACGTGGCGCGACTGGTCGATTGTCGCCGTGGTTGCCGCCTATGCGTTGAATATAATCGATGCAAATGTCGACGCACATTTGATGGATTTCAATCTTGACGATAATATTTCGCTAAATATTCAACCATGTTTTTTAGAAAATGGTTTCAATTCCCAAAAATTTGGTTTAAATTTGCAATTTACATTTTAAGTGTTCGATCAAAAAATGTCTCAAATGTTTAAAAATATTTGTGTAGCAGCAGGTTTGACCTTGCTCCCAGCAATGGTATGGGCTAACAAACCTGAATTTGCCAAATACACCAGGGATATTAACGATTCCATCCCTGCCGAACTCTTCTATTCCAATTTCGACAAGAATCTGGATAGTTTGATGCAGATATGGTACGTTCAGGAATCGATAGGAAGCGATACGCTGATATCTGAAATGGCGGAGGATGAGTTATCTTTCGTCCCCGAATTTCATGATTCTGTCTACATCCAGCGTCTCCGGAAAATTCCGTCCATAGTGAACCTTACCTACAACAACATTGTCAGGAATTATATTCACGTGTATACCATCCGTAAGCGGGATAAACTGGAAGTAATGCTCGGCTTGAGGGACTATTATTTCCCCATGTTCGAGGAGGTTTTGGATTTATACGGGTTGCCGCTCGAACTGGAGTATCTCGCCGTAATCGAATCGGCGCTGAACCCGCGTGCTGTGTCGCGTGTAGGCGCTACCGGGATGTGGCAGTTCATGCTGGGAACAGGGAAGATGTATAAGTTACAGGTTAACAGTTTCATTGATGAACGGCGCGACCCGCTTGCAGCAACGTATGCCGCAGCAAAATTCCTGAAGGACTTGTACAATATTTATAATGACTGGGTATTGGTTATTGCCGCATACAATTGCGGTCCCGGCAATGTCAATAAGGCAATAAGGCGATCGGGCGGAAAGACCTCCTATTGGGATATTTACCCGTACCTGCCCCGCGAAACCAGGGGATATGTACCTGCATACATCGGGGCTACTTATGCCATGAATTATTACAGGGAACACAATCTCACCCCGCGATATATTGATGTACCGCCGGTTTCCGATACAGTGATGGTCAATAAAAACGTCAACCTGGCACAGATTTCCGAGGTATTGGATATCCCGTTACAGCTTTTGCGCGACTTCAACCCGCAATACCGCAGGGAAATACTTCCGGGGAATACCGCTCCGTGTGCATTGCGCCTTCCGGCATCGTATGCAACCAGGTATATCGACCTGGAGGATTCGATATGCAGCTATAAAGCGAATGTATACCTGAGCAATTCGTTCCGTACGATCGAGCCGGCAGGGCGAGTGGGCGGATCCACGGCTAATACGGCCGGCAAAGACCGTATTGTGCACACCATCCGTTCGGGCGAAACACTGGGCCTCATTGCCACGAAATATGGGGTAAGTACCAGCAACTTGAGGGATTGGAACGATCTTTCCGGCACTAAAATTATTGCCGGGAAAAAATTGATAGTTTATACCAAAAAGTCAACAAAAGAGCAAAGTTCAAAAACCGGGAATGATGAAAGTTCATCATCCACGGTTGTAGCCTCAGCCAATGGCAGTTTTACCTATTATACTGTTAAGTCGGGCGATACCGTTTGGGGTATTTCCCGGCTGTACCAGGGTGTTTCCGACAGCGATATCTTAAAATGGAACGATCTGTCGAGAAACAGTAAAATAAAACCGGGTATGAAGTTGAAAATTATGCAGTAAGATGGGGATGCCAAGTATTTTCAGTCACAATGTGTACCATTAGTATTTTTTTGCATGGAAAGTATACGTATAGAGAAAACGCAAAAAGCTCCATTATTTTTCTTAAAAGATGGATATATCAGGCTGTCTGGACGTTCAATTCCGCAAAATGCGAGACAGTTATATAAGATTTGTTTCGACTGGGTAGAGCAATATGTTCAGGCGCCGGCTCGAGACACCAAAGTCGATCTGTATTTCGAATATATCGATACTTCGTCCATACGCTGCGTAGTGGATATTCTTACCAAACTTAGCGGTATCCCTGAAAACAGTACCGGTTGCCACCGTGTTGAAATCAACTGGTATTATGAAAGGGATGATGAAGATTCGTTCGATCTGGGAGCTTACATACAGGCGCACCTGAAAGTACCGTTCAACATCATATCCATCGATGAAAGCGGCGACATACCTGCACCGCTGCCTTCGACCACCGATTCGGATTTATAACGCGTTTATACTTGTCAATATAAAAACATAACATTCAAATCATGTCGGGAAATCACACGTTTACCATTATCAAACCCTGCGCAGTTAAAAGCGGGTACATCGGAGCTATTTTAGCCGACATACAAAAAGGCGGCTTCGAAATTTCGGCGATGAAATATGTTCAAATGACGCAGGCCCAAGCCGAAGCTTTTTACAGCGTGCATAAGGAACGTCCGTTTTACGGCGAACTGGTGCAGTTTATGATTTCGGGACCTGTAGTGGTAGCCATCCTGAAGCATGGGAATGCAGTGGAGGAATACCGTAAACTGATTGGAGCGACCAATCCCGCCCAGGCTGCCGAAGGAACCATCCGGAAAAAATATGCCAAAGGAGTGCAGGAAAATGCGGTTCATGGTTCGGACAGTGACGAAAACGCCGCCGTTGAATCGAACTTCTTCTTCTCACAGTGTGAAAGGTTCTGAAAGAGTGACAGGCGACACTGAAAATAAAAGTCCCGTGTAATATATTTTGCGGGACTTTTTGTTTTTAGGCTGTTCCATGGGATATATTTCCCCGTCAGGGGAACCATATCAATAGAAGAACGTGTACCGACACCCGAAACAAAACCCCGTATGGGGTTTCACATGATGAATCTCCTACGGAGATTGGCGGATGTTTTCCACACTGATTCTATTGCCATGAATGCCCTCAC
>JAISDP010000048.1 GCA_031264715.1 Bacteroidales bacterium | reverse complement strand
CAACCGAAACGCAAGACGGAACACAAGCGGCCGGCTGGTTTCAACCAGTTGCCTGAATGCAGCCGTATCGCACTGTTTGCTTCGTTCAACAAGATTTTCGATCTTTTCGGAATTCATACATCAAAGATGTTTATAATAATGATACGCTGCAAAACCGTTTGGGTCGAAAAATTCTCAAATAATTGCTCCCCACATAAAATTTTACCTGACAGCAGTGATTTTGATTATTTTTGCATTTTATAAACCGAAGGAAAAATATTGAAACACATTATAATTAGTTTCGTTTTTTGATGATGATTAAATCAAAATTACTCTTCGTATTTTTAGGATGGGGTTTTGTTATTCCATTTGCACATTCGCAGAATGTTGATCATATTGCCGGAGATAATTCCATGGGCGGACATTTTGTAAAGAGGATTGAGTATAATATACGATCCTGGCACGATCGCAGCCACAACCTCGACAGTAAAGGAAAGATAGAGAAACTGTTCTTCGGAGATTTCAATGCCGAGGTTGAGTTTTTTTACCTGCCTTCAGAAGAAGCTGCCTATGGGGAAGCATATTCCTGTTTTCGTATTGTGAGGGGTGCATCGTATACATCGTATGCATTTGAGGTAAAATACATTTCAAATTACAGGGAAGCGCAAAAAAAAGCGGAGGAAAAGTATCCCACAAAAGGTTATAATCTGACAACGGAGCATAATAAGGCAGCGTTGTCCAAGCAAAATGAAGAGGCTCTGAAACTCTATAAGATAGAGAAACGAATCTTCCCCGTCAGCAGTCAGTTTGCGGAAAAACTGTACGGGAAGATGGTTTCATTCATCGACAATTTTAAGGCAAAAGGCGTCCCTCCGATTATTTTTGACGGCTATTCGGTAATATTCCGTACCGTAGTTGATGATGAGGTGTGGTCGTTAGACGTGCATGAGCCTCAAGGGAACGCGCTTAAAATGGCAGACCTTTGCAGGCAAATCATTACGGATGCGAAAGCGAATACTTTTGAAGAGTCGAAGTATGTTGTCCGGTAAAAATATCAAATTATTCAATAATGCTTTGTATTGTCGCGGTGAGGATAAAATTGCTGTCGCCCTTACAGGCCTTACAGGTCTTACAGGGCTTGGTGAATATGATGTTTTTCGTTTCGCAGGGCGTTGCCGGCAACGCTCTGCGCTATTGCTTACGCCCTTTCAGGCCTTTCAGGCCTTTCAGGGCTTTCACGCCGTCAGGGTCGGCAACTCTGACAGGGTCAAACCCGGAGGTATCCGTATGTATCCGGCAATGTCTTGAAGATATAAACAAGGCAGCATCAGCGCAGGGCAACGCGAAGCGATCTCACCGCAGGCAATTGCAAATTGTCTCGTGTTCCGAGCGGCATTACAACTTAGCGAAGCGATCTCACCGTAAGGTAAATGACCGCTCAACGGCGCTATATTCCGCTTATCAGCGCAGGGCAACGCCGGCAACGCCCTGTGTTCATGATGAAGACAAATCCCGCAGCCCTGAAGGGCCTAACGGGCCTAACGGGGCTACCAATTATGATGTCTTCTACCAATAGACGGGGCTTTAGCCGGACGATGAAATCCCGTCAGGGATGTAATATTGGTAGAGATATAAGCATCGGAAAGCAAAAAAATCCCGGCAGGGATGACATATCGGCAGGCTGCGTAGCCGACAGGTTGGTAAACTTTTGACATGGTCATTTTTATAATTTATCAATCACATTAAAAATCAGACTTATTATGATTATTACATTTTCGCAAGCAGCGCTTCATAATGAAGAGCATTTTCAGCACAAAACCGAGGTAAAAGATATCCTGCAGCGTTATCCTTCGGTAAATTCACGATTGAGACAGCTTTCCGGGGAATTTGTCCAACTGTATGACGAAGAGGACAGTGTTTTGGAATATATCGCCAAAAGCGATTTAACACAACTGATCGTCGATAAGGACAGGGAACGGGACGAAACCACCGGGCTGTTCCGCCATATTGACGCCGACACGCTGCATTTCGACCCCACGCTCAGGCGGGAAGCCGTTAACCTGCAAAACATAAGGAATCGTTATCACGGCCTTATACGCAGAAGCCTCGACGAACAGACAGCTTCGACGTACAGCATGCTGCAGGAAATGAATGCCAGGCGCAACATTTTGGAGCGGCTGCATTTGGACGAGTGGGCAGACCAATTGGAAGCAAAGAACAAGGCGGTGAACGAGTTGATGAACAACCGCGATTCGGGAAAAGCCGCACAACCCGTGTCGCGGATGAAACTGTTTTTGTTGTATTTTTCCTTTGGGTATTCGTTCTTTTTGCAGATTCGGTTATCTTTGCCGCCATAACCGTATTCAACCTTTTCATCAATGTCGTCATTACATTTTTACCAAACCTGCGTGCAGCATTTCGCAGAAGAAGCGAAAGCCTGCGAACGGCAAAACAACCGTTATACATGGCTACGATTGCTGATCATGATTGCGGCTATCGTGCTCGGTATTGTCCTTTATCCACTGGCCATTTGGCTGAGCGTGGCAACAGTCCTCGTGCTGCTGGCTGTTTTTGCAGTTTGCCTGAAGAAGCACCTGGCAAACATCGAACGGCAGCAGCACAAGGAACGCCTGAAGATCATCAACCAGCAGGAACTCAACTGTCTCGAAGGCGATTTCTCAGCCTATGCACCGGGGACGCAATATGAAAACCCGAAACATTACTACACATCCGACCTGGATATTTTCGGTACGTACTCGCTGTTTCGTTACCTGAACCGTACCACCAGCCCGTCAGGAAGCGATATGCTGGCCGGATGGCTGGAAAAACCTGCTGCCACCGCCGAAATAGAGGCCCGGCAGCAAGCTGTGAAGGAATTGGCCGGCATGGTCGACCTCCGCCAGGAGATGCAGTCCATAGGATTGAAACATAAGGATGTGAGTAAGGAACTGGCCGGATTCATTGAATGGCTGCATAGCGGCGCCGAACTGTCGGGCAGGCGCAGGCTGCTGCGTACATTACAAATCCTGCCGTGGATCACGCTTGCAACCATCATTGCGGCTATTGCCGGATGGGCGCCCTCTGTCTTCGTCTGGCTACTGGTAGCCGTACATTTCGTTCTCTACGGTTCCTTAGGCAAAAAAGTCAATTTTCTCCATCAGCAGGTATCTCATAAAGTGGAATTTATCAGTACTTATTCCGAACTGATCAGGTCGGTGACCGGAATCACATTTACTTCGCCTTACCTTGTTTCGTTGCGCAATTGTTTGATCGAAAGCGATGCATTGCAGCAGATACAGACATTACGGAATCGTATCAGGAAACTGGATTATCGCCTGAATATGGTATACATCCCGGTGAACATGCTATTTTTCTTCGATTACAGGCATTTGGTCTGGTTGGAAGGCTGGCGCGCCTTTTCGGGACAGAAAGTGCCGGAATGGTTCGACACGATGGCCAAAGTAGAAGCATTGTCGAGTTTTGCCAACATGTTGCACAATAATCCTGACTGGGCGACGCCCAAAATCACGGATGAATATTTTACACTTGAGGCAAAAAATGCAGGACACCCGTTGATTCCCGGGAAAGAACGGGTTTGTAATGATTTCTCGCTGGCCGGAGCGGGGCAAATAGCCATCGTCACAGGGTCGAACATGTCGGGTAAAAGTACCTTCGAACGAAGCATCGGCGTGAATATGGCGCTGGCGCTGGCCGGGGCGCCTGTTTGTGCAAGCGCCTTATCCGTTTCCAACTGCCAACTGTATACCGGCATGCGCGTCGCCGACAATCTCGAGGAACATACCTCGTCATTTTATGCCGAGCTGAAACGCCTGAAACAATTGATCGACATCACCAAAGATGGACAAAAAGCGTTTTTCCTGCTGGATGAAGTTCTGCGCGGCACCAATTCACGCGACCGGCAAACAGGTTCAATGGCGTTGGTCAGGCAGTTAGCCAGGCAGCAGGTATCGGGCATCATTGCCACGCACGACCTGGCATTGGGCGAGTTAGAGAAAGAATTGCCACACAATGTCGGCAACTCGCATTTCGATGTTCAAATCAACGGCGAGGACATGTCATTCGATTACAAACTGCATCAGGGCATTTGTACCAGCCTGAATGCTTCGATATTAATGAAAAAAATAGGAATCGAAGTAAGCTGATTTTGCTGTATTGCAACGAACGCACCTGAACCAGGCCCCGACGGGGATGTGCGTGAAAAAGGCAATCATCCTTTCAGGTTCGCCAATTGCTGGCTGATGGCCTGTATGCGGCTTTCGGCGTCGGCCTGTTTCTTGCGCTCCGTCTCCACCACCTGTGCGGGGGCGCTGTTCATGAACCGTTCGTTACCGAGTTTTTTCATCACCGAAGCTAAAAATCCTTCCTGGTGCTTCAGTTCGGCCTCCAGCTTCCTGATCTCCTCGTCCACATTGATCTTTCCGGCTAACGGTACGAAATATTCGGTAGTGCGTACCATAAACTGTACGGCGCCTTCGGGTTGCGACGTCACGGACGTGATTGCAGACAGGTTGCACAGGCCGCTCAGCAGCTCCGGGTACGTCACGGCGCCGTTCACCATCAGTTGCAAGGCTTCCTTATTCGGGATATTCTTATCCTGGCGGATGCTGCGGACAGCGGCAACTGTTTCCTTCAGTTGCTCGAAAGCGTCGATCAGTTCCGGATTCTGCGCACCTGCTACCGGCCATGCCGCTACCATGATGCTTTCGTGTTCGCCCCGCTCCTTGATGTGATGCCACAGTTCCTCGGTGATGAACGGCATGAACGGGTGCAGCAGCATGAGGAGCTTTTCGAAGAAATCGAGCGTTGCGCGATGGGTAACGCCGTCGACGGGCTGTTGGTATCCGGGTTTGATCATTTCCAGGTACCAGGCCGAAAACTCGTCCCAGAACAGTTTGTAGGTCGTCATCAAGGCTTCCGAGAGACGGTACTTGCCCATCTGGTCGTCGATCTCGGCAATGGCTCGGTTGAGCAATGCGTCGAACCATTCCACAGCCTGCGCCGAAGCAGCCGGTTGCGCTTTCTGCCCGTCAACCTGCCATCCTTTCACCAGGCGGAAAGCATTCCAAATCTTGTTGTTGAAATTACGGCCCTGCTCGCAAAGCTGCTCGTCGAAAGGCAGATCGTTGCCGGCAGGGGAAGTGAGGAGCATACCGAGGCGTACGCCGTCGGCGCCGTAATGATCGATGAGTAGCAGCGGGTCGGGCGAGTTGCCGAGCTGTTTGGACATCTTGCGTCCCAGCTTGTCGCGCACGATACCCGTGAGGTACACATTGCGGAAAGGCTTGTCGCCCATGTATTCGTACCCGGCGATGATCATGCGCGCCACCCAGAAAAACAGGATTTCGGGCGCAGTCACCAGGTCGTTGGTCGGATAATAGTACCTGATGTCAGGATTGTCCGGCCGGTTGATGCCGTCGAATACCGAAACAGGCCACAGCCACGACGAGAACCAGGTATCCAAACAATCTTCGTCCTGGCGCAAATCCGCTAATGCGAGATTGGGGTTGCCGCTCCGTTCGCGGGCCATCTTCAGGGCTTCCTCCTCGTTTTCGGCAACCACGAAACCGCCCTGCGGCATATACCATGCAGGTATGCGGTGTCCCCACCACAATTGTCGCGAGATACACCAAGCCTTGATGTTCTCCATCCAGTGGCGGTATGTGTTTTTGAATTTCGGGGGATAGAGTTCGATCACATCATCCATCACCGCACGCAATGCCGGTTTCGACAGGTCTTCCATGCTTACGAACCACTGCATCGACAGCTTCGGCTCGATGACTGCATCGGTACGTTCCGAAAAGCCTACCTTGTTCGTGTAATCTTCCGTTTTTTCGAGCAGTCCGGCTTCGCGGAGGTCGATCTCAATCTGTTGGCGGACATCGAAACGATCCTGCCCGACGTACAATTGCGCACGTTCGTTCAATGTCCCGTCATCATTGAAAATATCAATGGATTCGAGATGATATTTTTCACCCAGGATATAGTCGTTTACATCGTGGGCCGGTGTGATCTTGAGCGCGCCGGTACCGAATTCCATATCCACATACTCATCAGGGATCACGGGAACGCTCCGGCCAATCAACGGGACAATCACATGCTGCCCGTGAAGGTGCATATAGCGCGGGTCGTTGGGATTGACGCATACGGCCGTGTCGCCCAGTATGGTTTCAGGACGGGTAGTGGCAACTACAATATAAGCCCCCCAACCCCCTAAGGGGGCGTTGTCGAGTGTACCGGTAATTTTCTCAAGAACCCGGTCTAATCGGGTGAAGACTTCATCATTTGTAAAGCGAACAACCTCGTACCCGAGCCCTCCCAAAATAGCAGTCCGCAATTCATCAGCCTTTTTCACTTCCGGGTCGTTATGATACCCGCCATCAACTTCAATAACTACCTTTTTGGCCAGGCAAACAAAATCAACTATAAATTCATCAATGATATGTTGCCTTCTAAATTTGTAATTTTGTAATTTTTTCCCGCTCAGATGAATCCATAAAAGATTTTCTGCATCGGTAGGATTGGTTTTTGCTTTGTTCGCCAATTCTTTCAACAATTGGTAAGACGAATTCCTTGCGGTTTGAAACCGTGGACGACTCTCCTCCGTTCCCCCTTTGGGGGTTAGGGGGCTATAATATTTCAGATAATACAACTTGCTCTGGACTTCCTTGTAGATCACTTCCTCGTCGGAGAGAGCGGTTTGCGCCTTCGGGTCCCAGTTGACCATCCGTACGCCGCGGTAAATCCTGTTCTTGTTATACAGATCGACAAAAACCTTGAAAACGCTCTTCGACAGGTTTTCGTCCATCGTGAAGCAGGTACGGTTCCAGTCGCACGAAGCCCCAAGTTTTTTCAACTGTTCGAGGATGATGCCCCCGTGCTTGTGCGTCCATTCCCAGGCATGTTCGAGAAATTGTTCGCGCGTAAGGTCTGTTTTATGGATTCCTTCGGAGGCAAGCTTGGCAACCACCTTGGCTTCAGTGGCAATGGAAGCATGGTCGGTACCCGGAACCCAGCAGGCATTCTTTCCCATCATGCGGGCGCGGCGAACCAGCACATCCTGTATGGTGTTGTTGAGCATGTGCCCCATGTGCAGCACGCCGGTAACATTCGGCGGAGGGATCACAACCGTATAAGGCTCGCGGCTGTCGGGTTTCGACTCGAACATCTTGTTTTGCATCCACCAGGCGTACCATTTATCCTCAGTGGCTTTTGGGTCGTACTTCGAAGGAAGTTCCATTTTTAGATTCTTGATTTTTAATTGGGTCGCAAAGATAATTTTTTTGTTTGGAA